>JAGDAE010000025.1 GCA_017959645.1 Kiritimatiellia bacterium | reverse complement strand
TCTTCACCCAGAACGGAACGTTCAAACTAATCTCCTTCGCGCTCGGGAATGGATACCATGCCGATGCGATGGCGCTCGACCGGTATCTGCGCGGCGGCGGGTGTGCCGTCGCCGAATACTTGCTCTTCGGCGAGGAGCTCGACGAGGAGCGCCGTCATGCGATCGACGACCATCTGATGCGCAAATGGTTCGGACACGGTCTGCCGGTCGACGGTTCGCTCGCGATCGGCAATCTCGCCTACGGCGATGGCGCAGCGAACGAGATTGACGTTGCCTGCGATACATCGGTGGCGTCGCTTGCCGGTTCGGGCGTGTTTGTGAAGAAGGGCGCGGGAGCGCTCTCGATCGCCGCCGCAGGCGGGATCGATGGATATGACGTGCGCGACGGCTCGCTCGCGATCAAGGGCACGGTGCCCGCCGTCTTCGAGGAGGCGTTCATATGGCTCGATCCTTCCGACGAATCGACGCTCGTCACCAATTCCGCCGGTCTCGTGACGCAAATCAACGATGTTCGCGGAGCGGACGTGAACTACGCCTGCCGCAGCGGCTCTTCGTCGGCGATCGTCGAAGGCGCGACGCTGACCGCGTTCGGTCCCAACGATATGCCGGTGCTGGACATGGGCGGCTACAACGATTCCACTTCCGTAGGCTTCGTCTGGAACCGCCAATGCTCCGACGCGCGCACGATATTCGTCGTCGCGGCCAGAAACGAGAACCACGGTGAGCAGTTCCTGCTCGGCCACGAGTCGCAATTCTGCTTCCATGCCGATTCCGGCCACTATCTCTGCGGCAGCGCCACCGGATCGGGATACTGGAGCGGGCAGGCGGTCCTGGGCGCAACCTGGAACATCGACGGCGAAAGCGTTGCCAACGGCGACAGCCTGTATTCGACCGCATGGCCGGTCGGGCAGCTTCAGGTGTTCTCGATTTCCGGTTGCGACTATGACGGCTGGCCGGCGATCGTGGGGCAGCTCGCACAAGACCGCACCTTCCGCGTCGGCGGACTCAAATACGGCGAGGTGATCGTGTTCCAGCGCGCTTTGGCGGAGACCGAGGTGAAACGAGTCCGCGACTACCTTCTCGAGAAGTGGCTGGGGATGGACGTAGATCCGTACGGCGCGCAGTACGAGTCGCTCGCCGTCGCTTCCGGAGCGAAGATATTCCACGACGGCGCGCTCTCGATACCCGACGGCGGGATGCTGTCGGTCGTCGCGCCGGCCGATCCCGACGGCGCCGTCGAAGTCTCCGGTTCGCTCGATCTGGGCGAGGCGGTGACGCTGCGAATCGACGTCGGCGCGCTCGAGACCCCGCCTTCCGGCGAAATCGTGGTCGCGTCGTATTCGGGCGATCTGCGCGGAGCTGACAATCTCGCCGGATGGACCGTCGAGGGCACTGCCGTCGCGGGACGCAAGGTTTCGCTTTCGGCTGGGAATGGACGGCTCGTCGCCACGCTTTCGCCAGTGGGTACCGTCATCATCGTAAGGTAAGGAGAAAAACATGAAAAGGGCTTTGTTCTGCACTTGGGCTTTTCTCGCGTTTTGCGCATCTGGCGAGGCGAACCGCTACGTCGCCGCCAACGAGACGCTCGACACCGGTATCGACGTCTCAGTCGACCAGTTTTCGGTAGAGGCGGGAACATTCGTCAAAGATGGCGATGGAACGCTCGAGATCGGCGGGATCTCCCAGCTCGACGCAGGCGGCTACAATCTTTCTTCGGCCGGGTTGAATATCGAAATCGACGGCGGCTCGCTTGCGACGAAAAACCCAATCGCTCCGGTCGCCGACGCCACCCTCGCCGACCGCACCATCGAAAGGGCGCTCGTCCATTTCGACGCGTCGGTGGCCGAATCGGTAGAAACGGACGAGAACGGCGTAATAACGGTCTGGAAGGATCTTTCGGAGAACCACAACGACGCCTATATCCAGGCCGGTACGCCTACCAACCGAATCGCCAGGCTCAACGGACTGAACACCATCGATTTCTGCGGCTATGAATTCGACCAGTACGGCAACAATCTCGGCGCTCACCACAAAAGCTGGGCGAAATTCAACCGAGTCGCGGTGAGATCGGGCTTCATAATCTTCACCGACCTCTATTCGTGGGAGCCGTCTTTCGTCATCGGCGATACCGACTACTACAATTTCCACCGCAACGGTTCCGCGTTCGTCGCGTATTTCGACGGCAATACCTACGCGACGGGAACCGGCGAGTGGCGGGCGAACGGAGTGCGGATAAACGCGCTCGCCTACCAGCTCGCGCCGCTCGAATACCATCTCATGTCGTTCCGCCTCGATGCCGACGCCTACACCTCGACCTTCTGCTACGACCGCAACATAAGAATAGCCGACGCCGAGGTTGCGGAAGCGATCTATTTCGACGAGAAGCTTTCCGACGACGAGATGCGCGCGATCGAAGAGAAACTGCTCGAGAAATGGTTCGACTCCGCCCATCCGGCCGAAACCCCATCGCCGCTCTCGATCAATACGCTTAAGTTCGGACAGGATGCCGAAAAGTCGTTCTCGGTCGCCGGAGACGCGCCGGTCAAAGTCGGCAGACTCGATACGGACGGCGCATTCGCGAAAGACGGTGACGGCGCGATGTCGGTGACGTCGATGACGAACGTCACCGGACTGGCCGTGAACGGCGGCTCGCTCGCGGTCGCGGGCTCGCTCGACGCGATCTTCAAAAAGGCGTTCATCCATGCCGATCCTTCCGACTCCGCATCGGTGACGACGAATTCGGACGGACAGATTCTGCGGATGGAAAGCGTCAACGGCAACGGCAGGTATCTTTTCCCGACCGCGTTTTCGTGGGATTCGAAACCCACGTTGCAGCTCAACGAAGGCCGCCCCGTTGTCGATTGCGGCGAATACGCCTACGGCAGCGCCCCTGCAGGATCCACCGCGAGCGCGCTCACTTTCAGCGAACAGTGCGTAAATCTTCGCGAAGCGTTCGTGGTGTGCTACCGGCGGCCGGGCAGCGGCTCGTTTCTGCTCGGTTGCTCCAGTTCCTACAACTTCCATGCCGACACGGCCAACATTCTCGTCAGCTATGCCAGAGAAGGGGCGCAGGGATTGGCCGTAAGCGGAGCCGACTGGCGAATAGACAACGTGTCCGTAGATCCTTTCTCGGTGAATTTCGCCGGGGACCTCGCCGTCTACTCCGTCAACGGAGCCGGCTATGACTACTACGGCACCGACTACGGCGGCATCGTCGACCGTCTCGGCAGCGACCGCGACATATGCGCGATCGGCGGCATCCAGTACGGCGAGGTGCTCGTGTTCAACCAGTACCTTAGCGAAAGCGAGCGGGACATGGTGCGCAACTACCTGATGAAAAAGTGGCTCGGGCGCGACATCCCGGCCGACTACGACGTTCTCGGTTCGCTTTCGGTGTCGGCCGGCGGCTCGTTCTCGTTCGCCGGCAATCTCGATCTCTCGGGCGCGGCGGTTTCGTTCGGTTTCCCTGTCGCCGAAGGCGGCGCGGTCGAAATAAGCGGCTTCGCGAAATTCGACGCGCTTACTGAAGTGTCGCTCGTTCGCGAAGCCGGCGTTAAACCTGCAGCCGGAACCTACACGCTGATGAAGACCGGCGGGCTTGTCGGCATCGGGGACGCCTCCGGCATAAATGTAGTCGATCCGCTCCCCGGCTATGCGGTAAATCTCTTTGTCGACGGCGGCGATCTGTACGCCACCATCCGCCAGAACGGATTCACGGTTATCATAAAATAGGAAAAGAAACATGAAAAGAGCACTGTTCGGGATTTTTGCGCTTGCGGCGTTTTCGGCGGCCGCAGACGGATCGGTCTCGGCGTATCTGGCGAGCCCTGCGGAGTTTTCGGCGCAATCGGGCGAGACCAATGCGATCGCGCAGCTTTCGATCAAGGGACAAAGCCCGTCTATATCCGTGACTTCCGGCGGGCAGATCGCCGTGGGCAGGTTCGATACGCTCGATGCATACGGTTCCGCTTTCACCGACAGCCCCGTTTCCGTTTCGGTGTCGGGCGGCGGGTTCGCGGTCGCGGCGCCGCTCGAAAAGCAGGAAAACGCCGCCGTCGAATCGGCGCTGGCGAAGGCGGCCATGCACCTTGACGCCTCGGACGGCGATTCCTTCGTCTTCGACGGCGACGGAAAGATCGAGAGATGGAAAGACGTGCGCACGGAGGGCGGAATCGACGCTGTCGCCGGCACTGTCGACGGAACCTACGTCTTCTCCCGTCCGACGCTGGCAGAAGACGCGATCAACGGAATGGACGCGGTGGATTTCGGGTTGCGGTCCGGCGACGGGTTCTCCTCCGACGATGCGGCTTTCATGTCGTTCGAGGGCGGATTCTTCAGCAACGGCTTCATGGTGATGCGCGAAAAGACCGCAGGCTCGGGCGCGTTCTATCTCGGCGGCGTCGGCGATTGGTGGTATTACCAGTTCCATCGCGGCGGGCTTCCCCTTATCGGCTGGGACGATGCTCAGACCGCAAACGCCATCAACGCCATGTGGCGGGTTGACGGCCGTCAAGTCGGCCCGCTCGAATATTATATCGACGGCGACTTCCATGTCGTTTCGTTCGCCGGCGCAGGATCTTTCGCGAATACGCTTTGCAACGATCGCGGGTCGCGAGCAGGCGGCTGGCAGTTCGCGGAAGTGATACTGTTCACCGAGGCGCTGAACGAAGACGAGCACCGGGCGATAGAGTCGATGCTGATGGCGAAGTGGCTCGACGCGCCACATCCGGCCGAAACGGCGAAGACGGCGAAGATCGATACGCTTTCGTTCGGATCCGGAGTGGACGCCATCGTGGATGCCGACGCCGGAATGTCGGTCACGTCGCTTTCCGGCGAAGGCGTTCTGGTCAAGCGCGGCGGCGGGGCGGTCTCGGTATCGTCGTTGTCGGGTATTTCGTCGGTCAGCGTCGAAGAAGGGGAGCTTTCGCTCGCCAGCTCGTTCTCGGGTTTGCTCGACAGCGCGTTCTTCCATGTCGACGCGAGCGCCGCCGATACGGTTGTGACCGACGGCGACGGCCATGTTCTACGCGTGGACGACGCCGGCGGAAACGGCCGCTACGCCTATGTTTCGCCGAATGTGAACTGGGGCGCCTACCCGTCTGTCGCGACGGTC
>JAGDAE010000249.1 GCA_017959645.1 Kiritimatiellia bacterium | reverse complement strand
TCGCTGATTTCCGCTGACAGGGTGCATCCGACGGCGGAGGGCGCGGAGAAGCTCGCTGACGCGGTCGCGGAGTCGATTCTGTCGGCGCTGGCCGGGCCAGCGGTTCCGCTAGCGCCGGAGCGGTATCGCCGGCCGGCGGACTGGAAGGGCGCCATATATCCGAAAGACCTGCACACCATAGCCGCCGAAAGCTCGGAGGCGACGATGGAACGGGCGGCGAAACAGATGGAGAAGGTCGACGCCGTCAACCGCTCGGGCAAGTACCGCGCGAGCGGATATTCGATCGATTCGCACAAGTGTCCGGACTGGTTCGTCGACGCGAAGTTCGGCATTTTCGTGGACTGGGGGCTGTGGTCGATCGCGTCATATGCGCCGTACAAGAAGGGCGAGCGGCTGTATCCCGACTGGTACGAGCAGCGCGGATTCGTGCCATACGACCCCGACGACCAGATTTTCGGCTGCTGGGAATACCACAAGAAGAACTGGGGCGAGGACTTCAAGCGCGACCACTTCATAGATCTTTTCAGGGGACGCGATTTCGACGCGCCGAAGCTCGTCCGGCTTTTCCGCGAGTGCGGAGCGAAGTACGTCGTGCCTTTCCTGAAGCACCATTCCGGATTCTGCCTCTGGGACTGCTCCTACACCTTCCGCGACAGCGTCGACCAGGGGGCGCACCGCGATTTCGCGAAGGAGATCGCCGACGCCTGCCGCGCCGAAAACCTGAAGTTCGGCTGCTACAATTCGCAGGCGACGGAATGGGAGTATCCGCTTCTCGCCGAGGACGGAACGCTCAAGACGATGCTCTGGGGAGGGTACGACACCGTCGACTACGGGCCGGAGATGGAATACGTCGCGTCGGGCAAGATCGCGGTAAGGGACTTCGTGCGCGACTACATCGTGCCGCAGATGACCGAGTTCGTCGAGAAGTACGATCCGGACCTGCTGTGGTTCGACGCCGACTGGACCAACCGCGCGACCGAGAACGGCTCGTACGACATCGCCGCCTATTTCTACAATCTCGCCGAGGGGCGCAAGGAGGTTTGCGTCAACGACCGCTACGGGCGGCTCGACCCGGCCGAGGAGAACGCGCTCAAGCGCAGGGGGGCGACCTGCATCGGCTGCAGGACGGTGCGCGGGGATTTCTTCACCGACGAATGGGGGGACACTTCGGCGGACATAACCCCGGAAGCGTGGCATCCGTGGGAATCGTGCTCGGGAATCTCCAAGTGCTACGGCAACCATTGGATGGAGGAGTCAGACCCTTCGATGGTCATGACCGACCGCGAGTTCGTGATCCACTTCGCCGACATCGTCGCGCGCGGCGGCAATCTGCTGCTGCTCGTCAATCTCGACGGACAGGGCGCGCTGCCCAAGATACAGGAAGAACGCCTGAGATCGATCGGCGAATGGCTCGGCCGTTGGGGCGAGGCGATCTACGCGACGCGGATTCTCGCGCCGTTCAGCACCGAAGACGTCGACTACACCGCGTCGAAAGACGGCAGGTCGCGCTACGCGATCGTCAAGAACGCGGCGGACAGGGTGACGCTGGAGTGCGAGATTCCCGAAAACGTGGCCGTGACCGTGGTCGGCGAGAGCGGGGAGCTGGAGTGGTCGCGCGCCGGGTCCGGCGCAACGGTGGCGATTCCGGCGGCGTATGCGCGCTCCAGACTGCCGTTCTGCCTGAAGATCGCCGAAAGGAGATGATTCGGCTGGGCAAAAAACTTGCATGAGGGGGGGTTGACACGCGAGGCGCGGATTTGATATACTGTCCCCCCGTAGCACCCGTGGTGAAATTGGCATACACGCCAGATTCAGGTTCTGGTGCCGCAAGGTGTGTGGGTTCAAATCCCACCGGGTGCACCAAAAAACGGCCCCTTCGTCTATCGGCTAGGACATCTGGTTCTCATCCAGGTAAGAGCGGTCCGACTCCGCTAGGGGCTGCCAATTGCGGCAGAATGAAGAAGTTTGTCAGGATTTTGGCCAAGATGGTGAAGTGGATCTTCATCGTCTTCTGCATTGCCTTGATTTTGCTGTTTCTGCGGGAGTATCCGGTGCCGAGCCGCGTGACTGGCGCTATAATGCGGAAGCTGTCCGTCGGCGGGCTTTCGCTTTCCTGCCGGGACATGCGCTTCTCTCTGCGTTCGGGGCTGAAGGTAAGGCGGCTGAAGGCGGTCGACAGCGAGGCGCGGGAGAAGACGGTGTTCTCTGCCGACGAGATCGGAATCGACCTTTTCGCCCGCAAGGTGCGAATCGTGCGCGCGTCGTATCCGAGACTGCCTGAGTCGTACTATCTGCCCGGCCACACCGAGCGCAACGAGCGTTTGGACGTCGAGTTTCCGGATTTGGGCCGGTTCGAACTGGAGCTGAAGAATCCGGAAATACTCGGGCTTTCGCCGGAGTCGCTGACCGCCAGTGTCGTAGTCGCGCCGGAAAGGATCGACGTGTCGTCCATCGCGATAGTCTGGCCGGAGCCGGGAGGGACGCTCAGGATAGACGGTTTCGCCGCCGTCGACATCGCCGGCCAGCGTGTGTACGGAGAGGTGAAAGGAGAGGCGCGGCAGTCGCTGATACGTCCGCTCATCGTGGCGCTCGACGAGCCGGTGGCGCTGCCGTACATGGATGCGTTTGCGGGCGTCGCCGAGCCGGTGAAGGCGTTCTGCGGGTGGGACGTAAATCTCGTCAACAGCGACGTCAATCTGAAACTCGACCTGCACCCGGTTCTCGGAACCTACAACGGCGTGCCGATGGACCGCGCGGACGGCGAAATCGGTATTTCGGTCGCGGTCAGGGGAACGAACCTTCTCTACACCACGCGCGTCGGCCCGATCGCCGCCGCCGACCGCGAAGGCGGGCTGCTCAAAGGCACGGTCGAGATTCGCGGCACGAACGACACGGTGACGCTCGGCTTCGACGCGGCGTCGAAGCTGCGCTTTCCGCAGATACTGGACATAATCGACTATCTCAACGACGGCACGCTCGACTGCCTGAAATGCGACACGCCGCCGGACATCACGGTCTCCGGCACGCTGGCCCCGGATGCGTCGCGCCAGAACGAGAATTCGCTCGGCGGAACCGTTTCGTTCGAGCGCGGATCGTTCTTCGGCTTCAAGGTCGGCAAGGCGAGCTTCGGCTATTCGTACATAGGCGATACGGTTTCGTTCGACCGCGTTTCGGCGACGAGCAGGGACGGGGGCAAGATCTCGGGGTCGGCCAAGATTTCCGTTCCCGGGCTGGACGCGGAAAGGGCGCGGTTCTCGGTCGACGTGGAGTGCGAGAACGGGACGCTGTCGGAGCTGACGGACGCGTTCGGCATCGACGAGGGCGACAAGTTCGGCAGGGTGGACGCGAAGATGCGGCTTTCGTCGTGCATGACGACGAATCTGTGCGCCGAGCTGGAGGGCGAGGGCGAAGTGAAGATCTCGAACGGACATCTCGCCCAGACGCGCCTTTTCATGGGGCTTACCGCGCTGCTGGCCGAGCACGTGCCCGGCGTGGCGTCGATCGTCAACCGCTCGGACGCCTCGTGCAGGTTCTCCATCGCTCGCGGGGTGCTGAAGACCGAAGACTTCTACGTGGAAGGCGGGCTTTTCTCGATCAAGGGCTGGGGAACCTACGACATCGCCGCGGACAGGCTCGACGGCACGGTCAGGGTGCAGTTTCTGCGCAACGATTCGCTTCTCGGCAAACTCGTGCAGCCGATAACCTGGCCGTTCACGAAACTGCTGCTCGAGTTCAAGGTCGGCGGCGGACTGGAAGACCCGAAATGGGAGTACATCACGCTGCTGGACCGCGTGAAATGAGCATGAATCTGACATCTCCAAGCCAGGTAAAGGCGTGGTGCATAGAGAACGGGTTCCATCCGAACAAGGTTCTCGGGCAGAATTTCCTGATCGACCGCAACGTGCTGTCGGCGATAGTCGACGCGGGGCTGGAGGGGACCGGGCCGGGGGCGAAGATTCTCGAGATCGGGCCGGGCCTCGGGGTGATGACCGAAGAGATGCTCGCGCGCGGATGCGAGGTTACGGCGATCGAGAAAGATCCGGTCCTGTCCGCGCGGCTGAAGGAATCGCTCGGCAATCCGCCCGGGCTTTCGGTCGTCGCGGCCGACGCGCTCGACGAAATCGCCAGGGGGAAGTGCGGCAACTTCGACGCGATGGTCTCGAACCTGCCCTACCAGGCGGGCACGAGAATCCTGCTGGAGCTGGCGATGCGGCGCGAGATGCCGTCGATGACGGTGCTCGTGCAGACCGAAGTCGCTGAGCGCCTGTGCGCGAAAGAAGGGTCGAAAAAGCGCGGACTCGCCGGGGTATGGACGCAACTTGACTACGACGCGAAAATCGTGCGCAAAGTGGCGGCGGCCTGCTTCTGGCCGCGCCCCGAGATCGGGTCGAGCGTGGTAAGACTCGTTCGCCACGACAGGAATGTTGGGCTTTCGGAGCCGCAACGCCGGTTTTTCCGCAGTTTGACCAAAAGAGCGTTCGAACACCGGCGCAAGCAGCTTGGCAGCATATTCAAAGATATGATACAATCTTCCGCAAGAGCAGAAGAACTTTCAAACGACGACTGGATAAAACTAGCGAAAGGATTGTCAGATGAAGACACCTGAACAGATACTGGAGGCGAACGGCTTTGTCGATGCGAAGTCGCTCGACCGGCAGGCGCTCATATCGGCGTTCTTGTCCGAAATGGAAAAGGGGTTGAGGGGCGAGAAATCGTCGCTGATGATGATTCCGACCTACGTCAAGGCGGACGGCAAGATACCCGAGGGCAGTTCGGCGGCGGTTCTCGACGCGGGCGGCACGAATTTCCGCGGAGCGGTGGTTTCGATACCTCCGGCGATCTCGGAGAAGCGCAACCAGCCGATGCCGGGCACGAAGGGAGAAGTCGACGAGGAGGCGTTCTCCGACGCGTTCGCCGAGGAGGTGAAGCGGGTGCTGCCGTTGGCGAAGAGCAAGAAAATCGGCTGGTGCTTCTCGTATCCAGCCGAGGCGACGCCGGAGCTGGACGCGCGGCTCGACCACTGGGCGAAGAACATCAAGGCGCCGGCGATCGTCGGGCAGTATGTCGGCAAGGAACTTCTCAAGCGCCTCGGCGGCGGCGAGATCGCCATCGTCAACGACACGGTCGCGACGCTGCTCACGGCGAAGGCGACCGAGGGCGACAGGACGTATTCGTCGTACATCGGTTTCATCCTTGGCACCGGCACCAACGCCGCCTACGTCGAGAAGAACGCCAACATAACCAAGCTTTCCGGGCTGGACGGCGCCGGCTCGATGATCATCAACGCCGAATCGGGGGCCTTCGACAAGATCTCCCAGAGCGCGTTCGATAAGGCGATGGACGCGAAGACCGGCAACCCCGGCGAGCACATATTCGAAAAGATGATCGCCGGCGCCTATCTCGGCGGCATCGGGCTCGAGATACTCAAGATCGCCGCGCGCGAGAAGCTGTTCTCCCGCGCCGCCGCCGACCGGATATCGGGGCTCGCGTCGCTCGAGACGATGGACTTCGACAACTTCACCGCCGGCTTCCGCAAAGAGGGGCGCGCGAACATCCTCGACGAAATCTTCGCCAATCCCGAAGACGCCGGAATCGCGCGCCGCCTGTCGCTACCGGTGTTCGAGCGCGCCGCGGCGCTCACGGCGATACACCTGGCGGCGTTCGTGATCAAGTCCGGCGAGGGCGCCGACGCATCCGCCCCGGTCGCCATCAACGCCGACGGCTCGACCTGGTACAAGACGCGGGCGATCCCGTTCGCCGAAACGGTGCGCAAGGAACTGGACGAGATGCTCGTAAGGCGCCGCAACATACACTATGCCATAACCCCGCAGGTGGACGATTCGCCGATGGTCGGAGCCGCCATCGCCGCAATGCTCTGAAAAACATGGAAGCGAAAATACTTTTCGCGCTGCTGGCGCTCGCGCCGGCGGCGCTCCGGGCGGTGGAGGTCGACGGAATCGCCGCTAGGGTCGGTTCGGCGACGATACTCAAAAGCGACATCCTGCGCGAGATGGAGCGCATCGGCGCCGTGCAGGAGGCCTATGCCGACGTGCGCAACCACATGATCGAGCGCGAACTCGTCCTCAAGGCGGCCTCCGACGCGAAGATGACGATGCAGGAGTGGCTCGTCGACAACCGCATCCGCGAAATCCTCGCGCGCAATTTCGACGGCGACCGCAACAAGCTGGTCGAAGCGCTCGGGCGCCAGAAGATGTCCTATCCGGAATGGCGCAACCGCATGAAGGACGACATGATCGTCTCGGCGATGCGCTGGCAGATCGTCGACAAGAACGTGACTGCCTCGCCGGCGGCGATGCGCGAGGAGTACGAGAAGCATCCCGAACGCTACGTCGAGGGGCGCAAGACCACGGTTTCGGTCATCCTGCTCGGACCAAAGGATCTCGACAAGAAGGCCGAAGTCGAAGAAGCGCTCAAGAGCGAACCGTTCGGAGAAGTGGCGAAGAAATATTCGTCCGACACTCACGCGGGCGACGGCGGGCAGTGGAAGAACGTCGACCCCGAAGAGGTGTTCAGGACCGAAATCTGCGCCGAGCTCGACAAGATGCCCAAGGGCACCGTTTCGGGATGGATCGAACTCGACGGCTGGAGTTTTCTGCTTCGCAAGGATGACGAGACCGGCGGCGCCGCGCTTTCGTTCGAGCAGGCCTACGACAAGATTGCCGCGAACGTGAAGGAGCGGGCGGCGGAGAAACTCTACACCGAGTGGCTCGATCTTCTCAAAAGCGAGACCTACATAAAGATATACTGACGGCCGCCGGGCGGCCGCGCCGACACATGAAAGAGCCGAATCAGAAGAAAATCGCAAAACTGGTGCGCGAACTGCTGTCCGAACTGGGCGAAGATCCCGGCCGCGACGGGCTCAGGAAGACCCCCGAGAGGGTGGCAAGGTCGCTGGCGTTCCTCACGCGCGGCTACCGGCAGAACCTCAGGAGCGTAGTCAACGGGGCGCATTTCGCCAGCGGAACGAACCACATGGTGGTGCTCAAAGACATCGAACTCTATTCGATGTGCGAGCACCACATGCTGCCTTTCTACGGCAAGTGCGCGGTCGGCTACATATCCAGCGGCAAGGTGATCGGGGTTTCGAAGATCGCGCGCATCGTGGACATGTTCGCGCGCCGTCTGCAGATACAGGAGCGGATGACCGAAGAGATCGCCGGCGCGGTGATGGCCGAGACGAAGGCCGAGGGCGTTGGCGTGGTGGTAAGGGCGAAGCATCTGTGCATGATGATGCGCGGGGTCGAGAAGCAGAACAGCGAGATGACGACTTCGGCGGTGCTCGGCAGCTTCCGCTCGGACGAAAAAGTGCGCGGGGAATTCCTCTCGCTGATAGGATAGGGCTATGAAAAGGCTGCTCACGATACAGGACATCAGTTGCGTCGGACAGTGCTCGACGACGGTGGCGCTGCCGCTGGTTTCGGCGTGCGGGGTCGAGTGCGCGATTCTGCCGCCGGCGATGCTGTCGAACCATACCGGCGGCTTCAGGACGTGGAGTTTCGCCGACCTCGCCGGAGAGCTTCCGAAAGTCGAGGCCAAGTGGGTCGAGCAGGGGATAAAATTCGACGCGTTCTACACGGGATACGTCTGCGAGAGCCACATCGGCCCGATCCTTTCGATAATGTCGAGCTGCGCGAACGCCGGCGCGCTGAGGATCGTCGATCCGGCGATGGCCGACGACGGGGTTCTCTACAAGGGTTTCGACGCCGGTTTCCCCGCGAAGATGGCGCGGCTGTGCGCGGGCGCGGACTACATTCTGCCGAATCTGACGGAGGCGGCGCTGCTGGCCGGCGCGGAGCCGAAGCTCGAGGGGTATTCCGAGCGCGACATAGCCGACCTCGCCGCGCGGCTTCACGAAGCCGGCGCGAAATGCGTGGTCTTGACCGGCGTGAGCTTCGACCCCGCGCTGCTCGGCAGCGCGGTTTCGGACGGCTCGAAGATCGTCTACGATTTCAATCCGCGCCTCGCGCGCAGCAGCCACGGCACCGGCGACGTGTTCGCGTCGGTGTTCGCCGGCGCGCTGTTGCGCGGGAAGTCGCCTGTCGCCGCCGCCGCCCTCGCGGCGGACATCGTCTGCGCCGCGATCGAGGCGACCGGCGAGGATCACTGGTACGGGGTCAGTTTCGAGAAAACCATCGCCCGGCTCGCGAACTCTTTCGCCGGCCGGTAGCGCCGGAAAATATGATATAATATCCGCCAGATGCCGGAATGGCGGAATGGCAGACGCCGGGGACTTAAAATCCCCTGTCGAGTATCCGACGTGCGGGTTCGAGTCCCGCTTCCGGCACTACCGACATGCAAAACCAGAAGCAAGGCATAGCGTACCGGCAGGAACACCGGCAGACGATGAAACTGGCTCCGCGCCAGCTTCATTCGCTGAACATGCTCGCGATGTCGCTGCCGCAGCTCCGCGCCGAAATCGCGCGCGAGATAAGCGAGAACCCGGCCATAGAAGACGTGGACAGCCCGCTCGAGACGCCGCTTTCCTCCGTCGAGCGCGAGCGGGTCAAGCCCTCTTCCGCCGACGAGACCGACTATCCCGACGAAGATTTCGAGCCGGGCGGCAGCTACGACGAAGAAGCGGCCGAGCGCCGCCAGGCGTTCTTCGACAACCAGGTCGGCGAAGAGACTCTGCAGCGCCATCTGCTCGCGCAGCTGCCGCTGTCCGACATCCCGCGCGAAGACTGGCCGCTCGCCGAGATGCTGATCGGAGATCTGGACGACAACGGCTACTACAAGGGATCGGCCGCGGACGCGGCGATGGCGTTCGGCCGGACGGAGAAGGCGGTGGACGCGATTCTCGGCCAGATCGCCGAATTCGATCCGCCCGGCTGCGGCGCGCGCAACGTGCGGGAGTGCCTGCTCGCCCAGCTCGACGCGATAGGCGACGAAAGGCTGCGGGAGCTCGCCGGCAGGCTGATCGCCCGCCACCTCGACGATCTCGCCGCCGGCCGCACCGCCGAAAC
>JAGDAE010000248.1 GCA_017959645.1 Kiritimatiellia bacterium | reverse complement strand
GCGTATTCCGGGCTGATGCGCGAGAGCGAGGCGTCCAAAGCCGAGGTCGTCATCGCGCAGGCCAAGAGCGCGCTCGCTACGTCCGCGCTCGAACGCGGACAGAAGGTGATCGCGATCGGGCGCGCCGACGGCGAGCCGAACACCAGTCTCGGGTGGTGGTTCATGGGCAAGCAGGTCGGAACCGCGCTCGCCGACAGCCCCGTGTTCGGAGAGCTGCCGAAAGATCCGTATCTGACCAAGCTGTTCTTCCGCATCTTGAAGACTGGTCAAAAGCTTCCACTCCCCGGCCTCGACGACAGCGATGTCTTCATGCTCGGCGAAGGCGGAAACGATATGTTTTTGTATCTCGGCCAGGCGAGATGCGGGAATGGAAAGGTGCTCATGGCGAACGGACTCGACCTGCTTGCGCCGGTGCCGGAGGCGGTTTGCCTTCTCGACGGCATGATCGGTTATGCGCTAGGCGACGCTTTCGAGCCGGAAGGCGAGATCGACATTCCGGCGGTAAAGGAGTATTCTGGATGGAAACAGACTCTGTACGCGCCCGACACCTACGGCGAACATCTGCCGCCTGACGTGGGGCAGCTGTCAATGGCCCGCGGAGACGGCGTCCGCAGCGAGCTCAGGTGGCTTTCGCGTCCGGTGCCGGAAAACGCGAAAGATTCGCCGTTCTACGCGTTCGAATTCAAGGGCGGCATGGGCTACCGCTCCGAGCCGCCGGTGTCGGCGGCGATATTCATGAACGGCGAAAAGATGGCCGACATACCCGATTTCACGTGGGAAGACGCCGAGTGGGAGGGCGAGAAGGCGACGTTGAAATACGTGCGCGACCGGAACACGGACGAGCTGGGCACGTTCACGCTTTGCGTGCCGAGCGGTATGCTTGAGCCGGGCGAATGTGCAGAACTGTGTTTTAGGGTCGAGGCCGGCCCCGTCGCATCGCAGAGGTGGATAGGTATTTGCGAACCTTGAAAAAAGGAGGAAAAGTCCGATGAAAAAACTGCTGCTCAGCTTCGCGCTCGCTTCGGCGGCGGCGTGCGGTTTCGCCGACGGCGCGAGATGGATATGGTATCCGGGCGACTACGGCATATGGTGGGGAAACAATCTCCAGAGCCACCGCCTGCAGTGGGGCGCGAGATACGCTCCGTTCTGGCCGCTGTACGAGCCGCACAACCGGGTGCTCTTCACGAAGGGCGACATTTCGCTCGACGAGGACGAGGAGCTCGAGGTGCGCAGCGACGGGTACACGACGTTCTGCTACTCGGACGACCGCGGCTTCCACGAGGAGGGCGTGATTCTCGGCAAGGTGAAGATTCCGAAGTCGACGCGCTACATCGAGGTCAAGATCCAGAATTCGGCGCGGCCTCCGTCGTTGTACGTGGACGGCAGGACGGTCAAGACCGATTCAAGCTGGTTCGCGACATGGGACAAAAGGGACTTCCCGTGGGCCGAGTGTTCGGAGCGCTATGCAGATCCGTCCACGCCGCCCGGGCTGGTCAAGCTGCCGACCAGGGAAAAGAAGCCGATCTGGGTCAAGCGCCACAAGGGTTCGCAAGTGATCGCCGATTTCGGAGAGGAGACATACGGCTATCTGCGGCTGCTCGGCGTGGAGGGGGCTGGCCCCGTGCGCATCGTCTACGCCGAGAGCGAACCGGAGATGCTCGAGGAAAACTACGTCATGACGATGGACGGCTGGGAGATAATCGAAATAGCGCCGGAAAACGGCGAATTCCGCCGCGAGATTCCGCACGGTTTCCGCTACGTGCGCGTCGAGCCGCTTGACGGGAACGTTTCGGTAGGGTCGGTGACGATGGATTACGAATGGAAGGATGTTCCGGTGCGCGGGGCGTTCCGGTGCGACGACGAGGAACTCAACCGCATCTGGGACGTCGCGATACATACGCTCGAGCTGACCTGCCGCGAGGTGTTCATCGAGGGCGTCAAGCGCGACCATTGGGTGTGGAGCGGCGACGCGGTGCAGAGTTTTCTGATGAACTACTACACGTTCGGAGACTACGACGGCTGCCGCGACACGCTGTGGACTTTGCGCGGCAAGGATCCGGTCGTGACGCACCTGAACACGATCATGGACTATTCCTACTACTGGTTCGACGCGGTCGGGAAATACCGTCTCTATTCCGGCGACGAGAAATTCGCCGCCCAGGTCTATCCGCGCATGAAATCGCTGATGGACTGGGCGATTTCGCGGCTGGACGAAAACGGCCGGCCGGTCGACCGTCCCGGCGACTGGGTGTTCGTCGACTGGGCCCCGCGTCCGCTCGACAACGGCGGCGGGGTGGTGTCGTTCGAAGAGATGCTGCTCGTGCGCGCGCTTGAGGCGACGGCCGCGATCGCCCGCGACGTCGGGGCGGCCGCCGACGCCGAGGCCTACCTCGCGAGGGCCGCGAAGCTCAAGTCAGAGATCGTTCCGCTCTTCTGGGATCAGGAGCGCGGCGCGCTCAGGCACATCCTCAAGAACGACGGCTCGCAGCCGGGCGAGATAACCCGCTACGCCAACATGTTCGGACTCTTCTTCGGCTATTTCGACGAAGAGCAGACCGCGAGCGTCGTCAAAAACGTGATCCTGAACGACGGGGTCATGAAGATACAGACGCCGTACATGCGCTTCTACGAACTCGAGGCGCTTCTGTCGATCGGCATGCACGACGAGGTTCTCAAGGAGATCAAGAGCTATTGGGGCGACATGCTGCGGCTGGGCGCGACGACATTCTGGGAGCTCTACAATCCCGACGAGAAGGGGCTCGACGTCTACGCCATGTACGGGCGCAAGTTCGGCAAGTCGCTCTGCCACGCGTGGGGCGCGAGCCCGGCGTATCTGCTCGGCAAGTACTATTTCGGCGTGACGCCGACCAAGAACGGCTTCGCCGAATACGAGGTGAAGCCGGTCCTCGGCGGCATGAAGTGGTTCGACGCCAAGGTGCCGACCCCGCACGGCGAAATCGAGCTTCACGTCGACGGCGGATGCGCCCGCGTGAAGGGCGTGCGCGGAACAAGAGGCCGGCTTACGTATCTCGGCAAGACGGTCGAGATCGACGGCGATGCGACGGTCGAGATAAGGTGACGGCGATGAAAAGGCTCCTCTGCGCGGCCTGCGCCGTCCTTTCGCTCTGCGCCGCGTACGCGGCGTCGCCGAAATACGTGTTCCTCTTCATCGGCGACGGGATGTCGGTTCCGCAGCGCATGATCGCCGACGAATTCTCGCGCGCGGAGGGGAACGGGCCGCTTGCGATGAACGCGATGCCGCACACGGCGGTAACGCGCACCTGCTCTGCCGATTCGCTCGTAACCGATTCCGCCGCCGCCGCGACCGCGATCGCCTGCGGGGTGAAGACCTTCAACGGCGCGAGCGGGGTGGACGCCGAAGGCAAAAGGGCGTATTCCTGCGCCGAGGCTGCGCGCGACGCCGGGCGCAAAGTCGGCATCGTCTCCACCGTTACCATTACCCACGCCACCCCGGCCGGCTTCTACGCCCACCGCCGCAGCCGCGGCGAACTCTACGCCATCGCCGCCGATCTCGTCGACTCGCGCTTCGATTTCTTCGCCGGCGGCGGACTCGACGGGCAGTACGACAAGACCGACGACCCGCTGTACCCGGCGTACGGCAACATCTACAGCTGCGCGGAGTCGAACGGCTACCGCATAGTCTCCACAAAAGAGGAGTTCCTCGCGCTCAAGCCGTCCGACGGCAAGATACTCACCCGCTTCACCGACGGTCCGCTCGAGGCGGCCATCGACGCCGACTACGCCAGGGAGCCGACCCTCGCCGAACTGGTGTCGAAGGCGATCGAGATGCTCGAAGGAGAAAACGGATTTTTCCTGATGGTCGAAGGCGGGCGCATCGACTGGGCCGGGCACGGCAACGACGCGGCGACCAACCTGAGGGACGTGCTGGCGCTCGACGCGGCGGTGAATGTCGCTCTCGGCTTTCTCGATGCGCATCCCAGCGAGACGCTGGTCGTCGTTACCGGCGACCACGAAACCGGGGGCATGTCGATGGGCTTCGCCGGAACCGGCTACGCGCTCTACATGGACCGGCTGTCGAACCAGACGATGTCGGTCGGCCGCTTCGGCGCGCGCATCGCCGGCGTGCAGTCTTTCGAAGAGGCCATTCCGGCCATCCGGGAGGCGTTCGGGTTCCGGTTCGACGACGACGGAACCGGTAATCCGATGCTGCTGAGCGACGGGGAGAAAGATGAGCTTTCAGACGCGTGGGTGGCCGGCAGGCTGCCGGACGCCTGCCGCATAATCATGTCCCGCAAGTGCGGAATCGGCTGGAGCTCCGGCGCGCATACCGCCATGCCGGTTCTGACCACCGCCGCCGGCTGCGGAGCCGAGGCGTTCGCCGGCCAGATCGAGAACACGGCCATCGCCGAAATCATCAA
Source organism: Kiritimatiellia bacterium (assembly GCA_017959645.1). Classification (GTDB taxonomy): domain Bacteria; phylum Verrucomicrobiota; class Kiritimatiellia; order RFP12; family UBA1067; genus UBA1067. The sequence continues at coordinate 94 of JAGDAE010000248.1, read as the reverse complement.
GGCGTTCTACGCCAGATGAGGTCCATACTCCAGATATCCTGCACCGCTCTCGCGTGCGTGCTGCTGTGGATGTTGCCGGGCGTGCGCAGCGTCG
>JAGDAE010000247.1 GCA_017959645.1 Kiritimatiellia bacterium | reverse complement strand
GACAAGATTGTTGTCGTCAAGGGCACCAAGGAAGAGCACCTCGCCATCTGCGCGATGATGGTAAAGAACGGGCAGTTCATAAAACTGAACGCGAAGAAGCGTCCCGAGTGCTATCTCGCCCGTTCGCACGAGAGCGACGTTGCGCGCGTTGAAGGGCGCACGTTCATCTGCTCGAAGAGGGAGATCGACGCGGGTCCCACCAACCATTGGATGGATCCGGTCGAGATGAAGAAGAGAATGGAGAAGGCGTACAAGGGCTGCATGAAGGGCCGCACGATGTACGTCATCCCCTACGCGATGGGCCCGATCGGCAACCCGATCACCCAGTACGGCATAGAGATCACGGATTCCCCGTACGTCGTCGTCAACATGAACATCATGACGAGGACCGGCGATGCGGTCATCAAGCACCTCGGCACGTCCGGCGATTTCATCCCCTGCATCCATTCGGTGGGCGCCCCGCTCAAGAAGGGCCAGAAGGACGTCGCATGGCCTTGCGCGAAGAATATCGATGACAAATACATCACGCAGTTCCCCGAGGACGGCCAGATATGGTCGTTCGGTTCGGGTTACGGCGGGAATGCGCTCCTCGGCAAGAAGTGCTTTGCGCTTCGCATCGCCTCCAAGCTCGCGAAGGAGAACGGCTGGATGGCCGAGCACATGCTCATCCTCACGCTCACGAGCCCCGAGAAGAAGCAGTATCACGTCACGGCGGCGTTCCCGTCCGCCTGCGGCAAGACCAATCTCGCGATGATGCTTCCCAAGCTCCCGGGCTGGAAGCTGCAGACCATCGGCGACGACATCGCGTGGCTCAAGCCCGGCGACGACGGCAGACTCTATGCGATCAACCCCGAGAACGGGTTCTTCGGCGTCGCGCCCGGAACGAGCAACGACTCCAACCCGAATGCGCTCAAGAGTTGCAAGAAGGGGACGATCTTCACCAACGTCGTGCTGACTCCCGACGGCGACATCTGGTGGGAGGACATGGGCGTCGACGCGCCGGCCGAGGGCATCGACTGGAAGGGACAGAAGTGCTACCGCTGCGTCGACGACAAGCGCCGGATGGGTCCGAAGCCGGGGATGACCAAGGCCGAGGTCAAGGAGCTCAAGTACGTCGCCGCGCACAAGAACTCTCGCTTCACCGCCCCGGCGGTGAACTGCCCGGTTCTCGACAAGGACGGTTTCAACGGCATCTACAACAAGAAGCCGACCGGGGTTCCGATCGACGCGATACTCTTCGGCGGGCGCCGTCCCTCGACGATTCCGCTCGTGAACGAGGCCAAGAGCTGGACCCACGGCGTGTTCATGGGCTCGGCGGCGGGCTCCGAAGTGACCGCGGCCGTGATCTCCGACCAGATCGGGCAGGTGCGCCGCGACCCGATGGCGATGCTGCCGTTCTTCGGCTACAACGTCGCCGACTACTTCCAGCACTGGCTCGAGATGGAGCGCACTTCGGCCGACGCGTCGAAGCTGCCCAAGATCTACTTCGTCAACTGGTTCCGCAAGACCGACAAGGGCGAGTTCATGTGGCCGGGATTCGGCGACAACTCGCGCGTGCTCAAGTGGATCTGCCAGCGCATCGAGGGCAAGGTGCAGGCGAAGAAGACCGCGATCGGCAACCTCCCGTTCGCCAAGGACATCGATCTTGCGAACAACACCGGCAAGGATACGGTGAACCCGAAGTTCCTCGAGGAGATCCTCAAGGTCGACAAGGCCGGGTGGGTCAAGGAGATCGAGACGATCGGCGCCAGCTACGACGAGTACGACGCCAAGGCGTCGAAGGATACGGCAGTGCGCTCGAAGACCGCCAGACGCGTCCCCGCAGCGCTTCGCCAGGTTCTCGCCGACGTGACCGCCGAGCTCAAGAAGTAAAAAGAAAGAGCCGGAAAACGGAACGGGGCGAAGCGCGTTTCGACGCGCTTCGTCCTGTCGCTTTCGGCAGGAGGACAATAGAAATGGAAAAGAAAACGTGCGAATTCAAGGCCGAGATCGCCGAAATGCTCGATCTCGTCGTGAACTCCCTCTATTCGAAGAAGGAGATATTCCTGAGGGAGCTGATCTCCAACGCCTCCGACGCGATCGACCGGGCCAAATTCCTCGCCCTGACCGACAAGTCGCTGGTCGCGGACAATCCGGAATGGAGCATACGCATAACCGCCGACAGCGACGCGAAGACGCTGATGGTCGCCGACAACGGAATCGGCATGGACGCCGAGGAGCTGGAGAAGAACCTCGGCACGATCGCCAGCTCCGGCACCAAGGCGTTCAGGCAGATGCTCAAGGAGAAGGGCGGCGAATCGCTGCCCGAGCTGATCGGGCAGTTCGGCGTCGGATTCTACGCGGCGTTCATGGTCGCCGACAAGGTGACGGTCGAGACGATGAAGCGCGGCGGGGGCGCGGCGCTGAAGTGGGAAAGCGACATGTCGGGCGGCTACACGATCTCGGACGGCGAACGCGATTTCCCGGGAACGTCGATAACGCTGCACCTGCGCGAAGACCAGAGCGAATATCTGCGGCGCTACCGCGTCGAAGAGCTGGTCAGGAAGTATTCGGACTTCATCGCCTATCCGGTGACGTTCAGGGATCTGTCCGTGCCGAAGGACGAGAAGGACGAGGACCGCAAGCGCCGCGAAGAGAGCGAGCAGAAGCCGCTCAACACGATGGTGGCGCTCTGGAAGCGTGCGAAAAAGGACGTCAAGGACGGCGAATACGCCGAGTTCTACAAGCATCTCACCCACGACTGGGAAGATCCGCTCGAGACGGTGACCTTCTCCGGCGAAGGGCAGGTCGAATTCAAGGCGCTGCTGTTTCTGCCGAAGAAGGCGACCATGGAGCTGTTCATGCCCAACCAGAAGCGCGGGCTTTCGCTCTACGTGCGCAACGTCTTCATCGGCGACGACATCGAGATGCTGCTGCCGGGATGGCTCCGGTTCGTCAAGGGCGTGGTCGATTCCTCCGACCTGCCGCTCAACGTCTCGCGCGAAATGCTCCAGGACGACGCGATAATCGCCAAGATCAAGTCGGCGGTGACCAAGAAGATACTCTCGTCGCTCGAAGAGATGAAGAAGAAGGACGCCAAGAAGTACGACGGATTCTTCTCGGCCTTCGGCGCCGTCGTCAAGGAGGGGGTGCACACCGACTGGGAGAACGCCGACCGCATCAAGGCGCTGCTCAAATATCCGACCGCGCGCGGAGACGCCGGGAAGCGCATCTTCCTCGAAGACTACGTCAAGGACATGCCGGCCGGGCAGAAGGACATCTACTACATCTTCGCCGAGCGCGAAGACGACGCGCGCAAGGCTCCGCAGATCGAGGCGGCGCGAAAGAAGGGGTGCGACGTGCTCATATTCTGCGACCCGGTCGACCAGTATCTGTCGGAATCGCTGCGCGAATTCGACGGAAAGAAGTTCGTCGACATCGCCAAGGGCGACGTGCAGTTCGGCAGCGAAGACGAGCAGAAGGCCGAGAAGGAGGGCAACGAAGCGGCGGCGAAGGAGCTGAAGGGCTTCATCGACGCGGTGAAGAAGCAGCTCGAGAAGTCCGTAAGCGACGTTCGCGTCTCGACGCGTCTCGTCGATTCGCCGTGCTGTCTCGTGGCGCGCGAGTATTCGATGCCGCCGGCGATGGTCCGGATGATGCGCGCGATGGGGCAGGAGGCGCCGGACGAGAAGCGCATACTCGAGATCAACGCGTCCCATCCGCTCGTGAAGAAGGTCTCGGCGATGGAGGGCGCCGAGCTCGAAAACGCGGTCGCCATGCTCTACGACGCCGCGCTCATCGCGGAGGGTTCGCCGGTCGCGGACGGCGCGCGCTTCACCAAGCTGCTGTCGGATCTCATGCTCAAGTAGCGCAGATGGCGGTCTCTCTCGAATACGAGCGAATGCTCGGCGATCCCGTGATGGGTATCGACGAAGCCGGGAGGGGTCCGCTCGCCGGCGGCGTCTACGCCGCCGCGGTGTCGCTTCCGCTGGCGCTGGCGCAGGAGCTCCTGTCCGGCGCATGGAGCGGAATAAACGATTCGAAGAAGCTTTCGGAGAAGAAGCGCGAGGCGCTCGCGCTGACGATCAAATCCACGGAAGGATGCCGGTGGGCGGTGGCCAGCGCCAGCGTCGGCGAGATCGCGCGTCTGAACATTCTCAACGCCACGCATCTTGCGATGCGCAGGGCGGCGGAGGCGATCGGTCCGGCCGGGATTCTCGTCGACGGCCTGCCGGTCGCTTCGCTGCCGTATCCTTCCAGAAACGTGATCAAGGGAGACGCCAAATCGCTGCTTATCGCCGCGGCGTCGATTCTCGCGAAGACTTCGAGGGACGCGGAGTGCAGGCGGCTCGACGCATTGTACCCCGGGTACGGATTCGCCGTGCACAAGGGCTACCCGACCAAGGCCCATCTCGAGGCGTTGCGCCGGCTGGGGCCGTGCCCGGAGCACCGGATGGGGTTCGGTCCGCTGAAACAGATGGAGTTCGATCTATGAGCGCATGCAAAGTGATGGGGATAGTGAACGTCACGCCCGATTCGTTCTCGGACGGCGGCAAGTACTTCACGGCCGAAGAGGCGGTCCGCCGGGCGCGCAACATGGTTGCCGAAGGCGCGGACATCGTCGACATCGGCGGCGAATCGACGCGTCCGGGCGCGACTCCGGTCGGCTGGGAGGAGGAATGGCGGCGCATCGGGGAGGTGCTGAAGCGGCTTCGCGATCTTCCGGTGCCGGTCTCGGTCGACACCTACCATCCCGAGACGGCCGAACGCGCGATCGCTCTCGGAGCGAAGATGATAAACTGCGTATATGCCGAGCCGGTTCCGCGAATGCTGGAGATCGCGTCCGGCAAGGATGTCGAGCTGGTGGTGCCGGCGAAATGCGCGGATATCGTGCCGGATCTTTCGAAGGTCTATCTCGACCCGATGATCGGATTCGGCACCACGCGCGAGGAGGATCTCGAGCTTCTCGCGTCGGTGAAAGAGCTTGCCGGACGCGCGCGGGTTCTTGTCGGAGCCAGCCGCAAGCGCATCGTCAAGCGTATGCTCGGCGTGAAGGCGTCCGGCAAGGATCTCGGCGGCAATCTCGCGATAGCGATCTGGTGCGCGATGAACGGAGTGTCGGCGATCAGGGTGCACGACGTCGGCGAAACCGTCCGCGCGCTGAGGGTCGTCGACGCTCTCGCCGGCCGCCGTCTTGACGCGCCGGCGGAATGACGCGGGGGGCCGGTTTTCGCCGGTTTCCGCTTGCGCAGGCGGCAAGATTTTTGATATAATTGCCTCAAAATAAGGAAGCGCCGCAAGGCGCGGCAAGGAGAATTATGGTCAAACATTCGCTTTTTGCGGCGACAATCGCCGCTTTGACGGTCTTCGCCGCCTTCGGCGACGCATCGACGACGCTCACGGCGAGCCGGGCGACCGACGGCACCGGCGGAGCGGTTCTCGTCTGGGACGGCGACGAAACCGCCGTGTATCGGGGCTATTCCGCAACCGGACCGTGGACCGAGATCGGCACCGTCTCCGCCGGCGTCACCGAATATATCGACGACACCGGCTACTACGGCATTCCGACCTATTACAAGGTGGGCGACCAGGTCGTATCGTATACCCGCACGCGCCGTCTCGGCCAGAACGAGGCCGACGCTTCGCTTCTCGAGGGGGTGACGATTCTGAAGGAAGGCACCGACTACTGGAGCGGTACATACTCAAACACTGGCGACAAGTGTTTCGACGGCGACACCGGCACGTGCTGCGACGTGGGAGACCCGGCGAACCCGCGAATAGGTCTCAACTTCGGCCGCGCCTGCCATATCGCATACGTCAGACTCATCACGCGCGCGAACAACGAATACGGAGCCGGACGCATAGACCGGTCGGTCGTGTTCGCGTCGAATGTCGACTGGGAGAGCGTCAACGCGACGGCGATTTCCGATCCGCTCAACTACGGCGACTGGTACGCCGCGCTCGAATGGAAGACGATCGTCTGCAATTCGAGCAAGTCGTATACTTTGGCATATCTGCGCAGAAACGACGGCAACAGTACGAACGGCAACTATTCTGAACTCGAATTCTACGGATGGTACGCGAGCGATGTCGAGGGACTGGCGGATCCGATACAGAGCATCTCGGTTGAATGTGCTACGAACAAGGCGATTTCGGTATCCTGGATATGCCCCGGGAGCCCGGACTCTTTTGTGGTAGATCGCAAGACGGGCGACGGGGAGTGGACGACGTTTGCGACGTTTACGGGTCTGGACGCCGAATACGCCGATCGCGCATTTGTCGACACCTCGGTCGACTACTATGGCGTGTATTCATACCGCGTTACGGCCAGATACGAATCGGTCGGGGTTTCGGAGGTTTCCGACGCCGCATCGATGGAGTGTCTGGAGCCGGTGAATCTCGCGGTCGGATACAGCGATCTTTCGTCCGACTATTATGCGGTTTTGTCGTGGACGGCCTGCGATTCGTTCCCGGACGGAACCGACGTATACCGGTCTGACGACAGCGGGGCTACTTGGAGCAAGATTACGACGGAGGCTTCGGGAACGTACTCCTACACCGACACCACCGCCCGCTCGTACGGAGTCCTCTACCTCTACCGCATAACGCCCAGAGACGACGCGACGAAACTCTCGGGCATCGTGAAATACTACCGGGTGCACAGACTCGAGCGCGACGGCAACGGCAATCTCGTGAGCGGCTGCTCGTACCGGTGCTCCTACGGCGACGGCAACGGATCGCCGCTTTTCGACGGCAACATCTACTCGTACGCCGATCTCTACGACTGGGGAAGCCCGTTCATCGGAATCGACTTCGGGCAGGAGAGCTACGCGCATGTCGCTTTCGTGCGGCTGTATCCGCGCGCCGGACAGGAACTGCGGCTGGTCGGTCTGAACGCATACGGTTCGCAGGCGTCTTCCGAGCCGTGGAATTCGACGGTCAAGATCGGCGGCCCGCTGCCCGAGACGGTCAATGTCTACACATGGTGCAATCTCGAGTGCGACCCCAGCACCGGATACCGGGCGGTCATATTGCATTGCGGCGGATGGTGCGGCAACGCCGGCGAGGCGGAGTTCTACGGCTATACCCAGACCGATCTCGACGACCAGGCCGGGTTCATAACCGGTTCGGCGGTTTCTTTCGCCGACGGCGCGGCTACGGTTACGTGGGTCTGCTCGGGCGAACCGCTGAATTACGTGATAGAGCGCAAAACCGGCGACGGAGAATGGACGACGATCGAAACGGTGACGAGCGCGGAGGCGGCCTATTCGAGCCATTCTTTCGCGGATGCGAATATCGTCTACGGAAACACGTACTCCTACAGGGTCGCGGCGACCTATCCGTCATCTTCGTCCGTTTCGGAGGTGTGTTCCGTAACGAGCCTGGAGCCGGGATTCTCGATCGCCAACTACGACGAATACGTCACGGCGTATCCGCAGCTTTTGTGGCCGGCGGCGGGGGTGTTCGCGTCCGGCGCGACGGTGCAGAAAAAGACCGGCGACGGCGAGTGGGAGAATTACGTATCGCTCGCTCCCGGCACAGGGTCGTACATCGACGAGGACGTCAAGTTCGGAGGAACCGTATACCAGTACAGAATCAAGGCGACAGGCGGCAGCGCGATTACCGATGCGATAGCGTACGTCAGGCTCCGCCATCTCGAGCGCAAGGCGGCTGGAACCATGGACGACGGGGTTTCGATACTGCGGTATCCGTCGAATACCTGGGTCTACAACGACGTCGGGTACGTGTTCGACGGCAATGTCAATACATACGGCGATTTCGGCGGCGATATGGACAGCAACCCGCGCGTCGGCGTCGATTTCGGCGAAGGATCCAGAAAGCATGTCGCCAGGGTTAGAATCTATCCGCGATACGACTACGGGCTGCCGCCGGGCGAAGACCGCCAGACCGGCGGCAGGGTGTACGGCGTCGCAAATGGAGGGGATTGGGCGCACGACAATGCCGTGCAACTGTCGCTTTCGTATGTGCAGAATGTCGAAACCACGGCAAAATGGTACGAACTCGAGTGCAATCCGTCTGTCGCGTACCGCTATGTTTTCGTCTACAATCCGGTAAACTCGTCGTGCGGCGATTTCGGCGAGATCGAGTTCTGGGGCTGGACCGATCGCGACGTCCACGGCGCGTTCATGCTGATAATCAGATAAGGGAGCGCCATTTCGAGAAAATCGCGACTTTGGCGTTCCGTCGCGCGGGGAAGGAACGCCAAAGCCGATTTTTCGCCATTCCCGGTTGAAGCGCGGGGGCATAATTTGATATAATACGCGAAATTATGGAAAGAGTGGACATTGCCCAGGCGAAGGCGGCGGTTCTGACCGAGGCCTTGCCGTATATTCAGGACTTTCGCGGTTCGGTCGTTCTCGTAAAGGTCGGCGGCTCGGTCATGGAGATCGAGAGCAACCTCGATTCGCTCATGGACGACATCGCGTTCATGAGTTCGGTAGGCATGAAGGTCGTCATCGTGCACGGCGGCGGAAAGGCGATTTCGAGGGCGATCAAGGAATCGGGGCACGAGCCGGAATTCGTCGACGGCCAGCGCGTAACCGACGAGGAGACGATGGAGATCGTCCGCCGCACGCTGAACAACGCGGTCAATCCCGATCTCGTCGCGCGGCTGGCCAAGCGCGGCTCGAACGCGCGGCCGCTGCACGGGAACTGGATATTCTCGGCGCGCAGGATAACCGATCCCGACCGCGGATACGTCGGCTTCGTCACGCGCGCCGACACCCGCGCGGTGACCGAGATGCTCGACGCCGGGATAATCCCGGTCGTCACTCCGCTCGGGACCGGCGAGGAGGACGGGCATCTCTACAACATCAACGCAGATTTCGCCGCCGCGGCTCTGGCCAAGGCGATAAAAGCGAGGAAGTTCGCGCTCGTCAGCGACGTGCCGGGAGTCCTCAAAAACCCAGACGATCCGTCGACGCTTTTCTCGACGCTCCACCTCGGAGACGTTTCGAAGCTGAAGGCGGACGGGACGATCTCGGGCGGCATGCTCCCGAAAATCGAGAGCTGCTGCGACGCGATCGCCGCCGGGGTGAGAAAGGTGCACCTTGTCGACGGACGCATGGCGCACTCGCTGTTACTGGAAATATTCACGCGTGAAGGCGTGGGAACGGAGATAACCGAATGAGCAACAAGACCAACGAGATTCTCGAACTTTACAAAAGCAAGCTGATGCCGACGTACGCGCCGTCGGTGGTCATAGCGAGCGGCAAGGGCGTGACGGTGCGCGACGTGGACGGGATGGTCTACTACGATTTCACCGGCGGAATCGGCGTGCAGAACATCGGGTACGGCAACAAGAAGGTCGTCGAAGCGATACAGACGCAGGCGGCGCTTTTCACCCACTGCTCGAATCTCTACGCCAACGTGCCGGCGACGCTGCTGGCGACGAAGCTGGTCGAAATCTCCGGGCTGGGCGGAAAGGTGTTTTTCGCGAACTCCGGCGCCGAGGCGAACGAGGCGGCGATCAAGCTCGCGCGCAAATGGGGCGCCGCGAACGGCGGAAGATACGAGATCGTGACGTTCCGCAAGGGCTTCCACGGCCGCACGCTGGCGACGCTGGCGGCGACCGCCCAGGCGTGGTGCCAGGAAGGGTACGATCCGCTGCCGGCCGGTTTCGCCTATGCCGACTTCAACGATCTCGATTCGGTCAAGGCGGCGATCAACGGCAACACGGTCGCGGTCATGCTCGAACCGGTCCAGGGCGAGGGCGGCGTCACCCCGGCGACGGACGAGTTCATGAAGGGCGTGCGCGCTCTCTGCGACGAGAAGAACCTGCTTATGATCTGCGACGAGGTGCAAAGCGGCATCGGGCGCACCGGCACGTGGTTCGCGTGGCAGGGATACGGCGTCAAGCCCGATCTTTTCACGTGCGCGAAGGCGCTGGCGGGCGGGCTGCCGATGGGCGCGCTCGTATCCGGCGCGAAACTCGCCGACGTCTTCACCGTATCCTCTCACGCCTCGACTTTCGGCGGCAACCCGGTCGCTGCGGCAGCGGCGAACGCGGTTATCGAGGTGATCGAAGAGGAGAATCTGCTCGAGAAGTGCGTCGAGACCGGCAATCTGCTCAGGGAGGCGCTGCAGGGGTTCGTCGACAAGTACGACAAGCTCCTCGAAGTGCGCGGCAAGGGGCTGATGCTCGGGCTGGTCGTCGACGGCGACCCCAAGGAGCTTGTCGACGCCTTCAAGGGACAGGGGCTGCTTACGCTCACCGCCGGCGAGAACGTTGTGCGCTTCCTGCCGCCGCTCAACCTCGCCGAGAGCGATCTCGAGGACGCGGTGGACATGATGTCCGACGCGCTCGACTGCCTCTGGAGCGAATAAGATGGCCGAGACGAACGAATACCGCGAACAGCGGCTGGCGAGCATGCGCGCGCTCGCCGGGATGGGCTACGAGCCGTACGGCGGCAAGTACGACCACGAAGACCTGAAAGCCGTCAGGGACGGGTTCGAGGAGGGCCGGACGGTTCGCGTAGCCGGGCGCCTCTTGACGATACGCCGCATGGGCAAGATGAACTTCTGCACCATGAACGACGGCACCGGACGCTTCCAGCTCATTTTCAAGCGCGACGAGCTTTCAGAGACGGCGTTCGCGGCGTTCAAACTGCTCAATCTCGGGGACATAATCGGCGCGGAGGGCACGCTTTTCACGACGCAGAAGGGCGAGAAGAGCCTGATCGTCAAGGAATGGACGATGCTCGCCAAGGCTCTCGAGCAGCCGCCGGAGAAATTCCACGGTCTGGCCGATCAGGAGGAGTGCTACCGCCGCCGCTACGTCGATCTGATGACGAACGACGAATCGAGGGAGAGGTTCTTCACCCGGTCGCGTCTTCTGATGGAAATCAGAAAGCACCTCTGGTCGAAGGGGTTCGTCGAGGTCGAAACGCCGATTCTGCAGGATCAGGCCGGCGGAGCGGCGGCCAAGCCGTTCTATACGCGGTTCAACGCGCTCGACAAGGAATGCGTCATGCGCATCGCCCCCGAACTGTACCTGAAGCGTCTTCTGGTCGGCGGGATGAACAAGGTTTTCGAGATGGGCAAGGATTTCCGCAACGAGGGCATCGACCGTACGCACAATCCGGAGTTCACCGTCTGCGAAATCTACGAGGCCTACGGCGACCGCACTTCGATGGAAGCGATAATGGAAGGGCTTCTGCCGCATCTGTGCGACACCGTGATCGGCAAGCGCGTGATCGAGTACGGGGAGGCGAAGACACCGATCGATTTCAATCCGCCGTACCGCCGCGTCGCCTACAGGGATCTCGTGAAGGAGCTGATGGGCGAGGACTGGTTCGGGCTCGATTTCGCGGTCCAGCTGGAAAGGGCGAAGGCGAAAGGCCGCGAGACCGCGACCAATCTCGAACTGGACGGCGTGAAGGACGAGCTTGCGCTGACGCACGAAGTATACGACAAGCTGATCGAGAAGAAGCTCATGCAGCCGACTTTCGTGACGCGCATCCCCCACGAATTCGTCCCGCTCGCGAAAACCTGCAAAGACGACCCGTCGCTGGTCGACGTGTTCGAATTCGTGGTCGCCGGGCGCGAGCTGTGCCCCGGCTACACCGAGCAGAACGACCCGATCGCCCAGCGCGAGGCGCTGGAGCACCAGGCGGGCGAGGATACCGAAAAGATCGACGAGGATTTCATTTCGGCGCTCGAGTGCGGGATGCCGCCGACAGGCGGGCTCGGCTTCGGCGTCGACCGGCTTGTGATGTTCCTGACCGGATGCGATTCAATCCGCGACGTGGTGCTTTTCCCGCAGTTGAAACGCGTATGATCGAAGATTCCGTCCGCGCCGAATATTTCGAGCTGCTCGCCTTCGAAAGCGTAGGCGCCGACAGGTCGAAACTGCGCGAGACGCTCGCCTGCGCGATGTGGCTCAAGGCGTGGCTCGAGAAACTCGGTTTCTCGGTGGCGCTCAAGAGCGATTCGTTTTCCCCGCCCGTGATCGTCGCCGAGCGCAAGGGCGAGGGGAAGACCGTCCTTTTCTACGGCCATTACGACGTCCAGCCGGCCGAACGACCGGAGGAGTGGAAGACGCCTCCTTTTGTGCCGACCGTCGTCGGCGACCGGGTATATTGCCGCGGCGCGCAGGACGACAAGGGCCAGTTCTTCGCGTTTTTCTGCGGAATGCGCGACTTTCTCGAATCTTGCGCATCGGCGCCGACGATAAAGATCGTGCTTGACGGCGAGGAAGAGTCCGGCAGCGGCGCGCTGTTGCGCATGGCGGAAAGCCTCCGCCGGGAACTCTCCGCCGACGCGATGCTCGTCTGCGATACTTCCGCCGCCGCCAATCTGCGTCCGGCGATCGTGGCTGGGCTTCGCGGGGTCGCCCATCTCACGCTGCGGCTCAAGGGAGCGTCGCGAGATCTGCACAGCGGCGAATTCGGTGGCGCGGCTCCGAATCCGGCCCAGGGCATGTGCGAGTTGCTCGCATCGCTGCACCACGCCGACGGTTCGATCGCGGTTGCCGGTTTCAGAGACGGAATCGTGCCGCCGGTGCGCGAGGAGCTTTCGGCGGCCGAGATTTCCACGCCGGGCGAAGAGGAGATGGCCGCGGAAATCGGCTGCGATCCGGTCGGCGGGCAGATGGGCAAGTCGCTCGCGCAGCGTATCGGTTTCGAGCCGACGATCGAGGTGAACGGAGTTCATTCCGGCTACGGCGGACCCGGCGCAAAGACGGTAATCCCGTCCGAGGCGGTAGCGAAGCTGTCTTTGCGGCTCGTTCCGGGGCAGAAACCGAAGGCGGCGATGGATGCGCTCCGCCGCCATCTCGAAGACCGCGTGCCGAGAGGCATGAAGCTTGTTTTCGAAGATGTGAACGAGGGCGCGGCCGGCTTTCGCCTGCCGATAGGCTCGCCTGCGTTCAGGCTCGCGGCGGACGTTCTGGAGGAGATGGATCCTCGTGGCGCGCTCTACATGTGGGACGGCGCGTCGATTCCGGTGCTGTCCACGCTTCGCGACATAACCGGCGCGGCGCCGGTAATCGTCGGCTGGGGACAGGCGGAGAACAGGATCCATTCGCCGGACGAGAGCTATTCGTTCGAACAGTTCGCCAAGGCTCGCGAATGGGCGGCGAAAATCCTCGCCGCCCTGTAATGACCGGGACGGCGCGAGATTTCTCCCGTGGAGATTCCGGCGGCGATTACTGACGCACGCTTTCAGAAGCCGCCGGAAAACATCAGAGGGTTTTCGCGAAACAGTAAGGGGGTAAGGGCGATTTCATATAAGGGCTTTCGCGGTTTTATATGAGGGGTTTTTGTGATTCATATGAGGGCTTGGCGGGGGTGGTTTCCGTTTTATGCGGAAATGGCCGGAGAGGTCCAATATTGCGTTTTCTGCGCCATTGCGGCATGGTTCGGCACACTTTTGGCGGCTGAAAGTTCATGCCGATACCCGCCTTTCGCGAAGGCCGCCGGGGAGGCGTGAAGAAACCTCGGTATACAAGGATCGAAACCTCGGTATGGGCGGACGAAGAAACGCCTATCGGGCATCTCCACGATAGGATGGTATCAGTCCG
>JAGDAE010000246.1 GCA_017959645.1 Kiritimatiellia bacterium | reverse complement strand
GCCCGACTGCACCCTGAAGCCGTTCGCGCGCCAGTAGTCGAGATCGTAGGTCATGAGCTGCCCGCCGTTTCCGCGGTGGAAGTCGGTGTAGCCGAGCGACGAGCCGAGGAAGAACGACATTCCGCCGTTGATCCTGAGCACGATGAATCCTTCGCGTATGTAGTTCTGGGCCGGATAGAGCATGTACGACGAATCGGTCGTTCCCCAGCCGCCTTCCATGTACGAGCCGAAATCGACGAATGTGCCGCCGGGCAGCGAAGCGTCGCCGGAGCCGATGGTCGGCCACTCTTTGCAAAACCCGTTGTCGCCGGGATTGTCGGCCCATGCGTACACGCTCGAGCGCATCTCCGGGCGGGCATCGAGCCATTTGCAGATGTGGGTCGCGTCGTTCGTCGTGACGAGCGTCTCCGGCAGCGACGCGTCGAAGTGGACGAGCGCGCCGGCATCGAACTCGTCCGGCAGATCGGCGATCTCGCCGGCGTACGTCCTTATGCCGCCGCCGTTCACGGCGATGTCTACCGGCGGCGCGCCAAAGTACTGTCCGCTCGCGGTGAGCGGAGCAACGCCGGAGAACGAAAGCGTGCCGTCCCCGGAGAGGACCAGTCCCCCGTAGATGCTTATTCCGGTGAATTCCGCGTCGCCGTCGAGCGAGAACGACGACATGTACGCGGTGTCGATTCCGTCGCTCCACGCTCCGAAGAGCGAAAACACCGAGAGCGCGGCTGCGCAGAACATTGTCTTCTTCATCACATCCCCATTACCTTACGATTACCACGAAACCTGCCGGCGCGACGTCGGTATCGTACCAGCCGTAGAACTCGGCCTCGCGCAGGCTGCCGGCCCACGCATAACCATGCAGCGGAGGATAGCCCCGCTGGAAGATGTAGAGGTATCTGTACGTCCCGTCGCCGCGGCAATGGAAATCGAGCCAGCCCGATTTGCTCATCCCGGAATCGTACGGCACGCACGAAAGCTGCGCCGGATTCGCGCAGACGTCTTGCGCCGCGTCCGCTCCGCAAGCCGACATTCCGTAGCTGTGGCTCGTCGACGGCGACGAATACATCCGGCACAACGCCAGACGCGCGCGCCTGCCGCCGAAGTCGAATCCTATCGCCGGGTTGACGTAGTACGGGTCGGTGTTGGAGATGATAAACGCGTAGGTTCCGGTGTCGCCGTCGAAGAGCTTGCCGTGGTCGAGGTCGCAGCCGTTCGCCCCTTCCGGCTGCAGATCGCCGCCGGCGCCGTTGTAATCGACGAAAAGCGTGGCGTCCGGATCGGCGCTCAGTTTGCGCAGGCGGCGGAATTCGACGATGTCGGAGCCGACCTTGTACCAGTACGGACGGCCGTACTTCATCGAAGAATCCGATTCGGTCCACTTCCCGACGCCGGACGCGACCGTCCCCGCGAGCTCCCACGGCCCCTCCGCCGAAGTCGAGCGGCATATCTTCACCCCTCCTTCTTCGCCGTACGCCTTGCGGAACCTGAGCGTCGGAAGATACGTCGAAAGATCCGCGACTTCGATCGTCAGATGGCACGACGTGTCTTCGGGGTCGGCGAGATCGACCTCCATCTCGGCCGGATTGAACCAGCCCGCGTCGCCGTAGACGAGCCGCACGTACCTCGCCGTCACATGCTCCGCGAATTCGAGAACGTAGAAGTCCTCGCTGCCGAAGCTCTCTTCGTCGTTCATCGTGTACACCACCGTCGGGTCTTCGAAGTCGCGGGTATCCGAAACTTCGACCCGGCAGTATCTCATGCGCGAGTTGCCGGGCCTGAACCCGGCGTGCGGCGCAATCGTAACCGCCCAGATCGTTTTTGGCGAGCCGAGATCCGCGCAAAGATCCTGCGTATACGAGGCGGACGAAATGTCGTTCGGATGGAACGTGGTGTAGAAATTGCCGTCGAACGAACCTTCGGGCGTCTGGCCGTATTTGCCGATGCCGGGGTCGAAAACGTCCCACGCCGTGTGGGAATAGACTTCCATATCGGAAAGCGGAACCGCGTTTCGCGTATCGACCGAAAACTCCAGCCAGCTCGACGGAGCGGAGTTGACGATCGAGACATACCCGTAGCGCCAGCGCACGACGCCGCTGTGGAAAGTGCAGTTGGTCGATCTCACGTAGAATTCGTTCTCCCCCAAGACCGTTTCGCTGCTGACGAGATTCGTCCAGGCGCCGGCGTTTTCGTCGAAATACTGCAGCACGTAACCGGCCGGATAATCGCAAACCGGTATGTGCGGAGCGCCGTTGAGCATGAACGGTTCGCGCCACAGATCGACGCGATACGGCTGGTCGTAGCCCTCCGCCGAGCCTTCGGAGAACTCGATTTCGGGCGCGTTCAGCCAGTCGACCGGGCACAGATAGCGCACGTATCTTCCGTATCCCGGCCGGTCGCAGGTGTAGACGTAGAAGAATGCATTCGGCCACGCATTCGGCCACCCGGCGTTGGATACCTGGCAGAACGTCTGCGCATCGGAAAAGTCGGGGCTGTTCGCGACCTGAAAAACGCCCGTCCCGAACCGGTTGTTGCCGTTGATGCCGTATTCGTATTCGTGGCGCGGGAAAAGCGCCATTTTCGTTATCAGCTTCGGTTCGCCGAGATCGAGTCCCACCCAGCTGTTGAATGCATCCGGCTGGTCGGAATGGTACATGTTAGCGATATCGCCGTCGAAAGCTTTCGCCGGCCCGCTCGCCTCGTTGTTGCCGCCGTAGCCGTTGGTGCCGAGCGGAATTCCGTGAGCGGCGATCTGGCGTCGACGACGACATTGGTCCACTCGCCCGTCGCGCCGGCATCGGCAAAACCGACGCGCCATTCGGTCTCGCCG
>JAGDAE010000245.1 GCA_017959645.1 Kiritimatiellia bacterium | reverse complement strand
TTCAACGTCCCGCTCATCGTCCGCCCTGCTTCGACAGAAGCTTGTCTATCTGCTGCTCGCGGCGCTTGCGGTTTATGGAGCGCATTATCGCCGCCGCTATGACATCGCCGTCGGTCTTTGGCTCGAACACGAGATCGCGGACGCAATCGGCCGACCTGAGCGTTTGCGCGGGGTCGCCGACGAGAGAATCCTTGCCCGTGCGCATGAAACAGAACGTCTTCGGCCAGTCGGAGTCGCCCGGAACCGGTATGAACCCGAACGGCAGCAAACCCGTCTCCCACACTTCGCTGGTCCGTACGGCGGAACTATTCTCGACCGGCTGCGGATAGCGCTCCGTCGAAGCATTGAAATCGCGCCACAATTTTTCGGCGGACACCTGCCTCGCGCCCTCCAGAACCCTGATGCGGTACACGGTCTCCTGGTCGGCGGCCTCCGGCCACAGCCAATAGCCGAATATCGAAGCGTAGTTCGGGCGCTTGCCGTACGACGTAGTCCAGTGCACGAGCACAGTCAGCGGAATCGCGCTCGAATCTTCCGAGAATACCGACGGGTAGTTTCTGCAAAGCGAATCCATCACGCATTTGCGGATTTTCCCGGCATCCTCCTCGTGCCGTTTCTCGAGATCCGAGACGACTTTCCATATATCGTCGCGGCTGGCCAGCGAGCACGCGATCTCGTAGCCGACATCCTCGACGATTCCGTTGTAGAACGCCGACTTGCTCTTCGCCGACAGTTCGCGCTGGAACGAAGCGCGCGCGGGCGCGAGTCTTTTCACGCCGGCGAGATAGGAAGATTCCGAAAGCAGAAGCCGGTCGACGCGGTATCTGCATCCTATGCCGGAAGCCGGTTTCACCGCCGCGGGATGGACGCTGGCCACGTGCCGTGCCGAACTGTAGCACCCTGCCTGCAAAAGCATCGCCGCCGCCGGGAAAAGGCAACCGAACCGGCGCAACATGCCAAAATTCATCGTTCAAACCCCATATTGCCTCAAGGCTGTTCTCGCCGCCCGTCCGGCACGCTAGCGCCGTGCGGGCGGCGGCAAACCGTTATTTGCCGGTCGTAGTCTTTACCGGGACGCCTGTCAGCGTGAACCACTGGAACATCACGAATTGGAGATTGACTATCTTGGTGTCGGTGGTGTATTCGATGAGGGCGTCGGCCCCGGGAGCCTGCGAAAGCGCCTGCTTGTACATGCGCCGCCCGGCCGATCCGCGAAGATCGCTCACCGGAAAACCGAGCAGATACACCTGCGTCTCAGTCGCCGAAACCTCGTCGCCGACCACGCTGTACCTTCCCGGCAGCAGCGGCTTCGACTGGTCGCGTATCGTGCCGGGCGTCACCTGGCATCCCGTCGTCGTCATCATGGCGGCCGCAATCGCCGCGCCTGCGAGTATCTTGATGTTCATCGTGTTTTTGCCTTTCTTGTTGTCCCGCGCCACTGCGGCGCGAAAATCCGATACGTCACAGCAACCTGAACCTTATCGTCACGAGATTGTAGTCGCTGTCGGTCTCGAAATCGTCAAATCTGATTTCGGCGTCGCCCTTCGGCTTTTCGCGCGTCACTTTGCCTGCGCGCGAATCCATTTCGTTCTGCACGAACCGCTTGAGTTCCTCCGATGCCGCTTCGGCGCCCATGTTCATCAGTTCCATGTCGCCGGTAACGGCTCCGCGACGCGAAATGCGGTCGTACGTCAGCACGATGCGCGTTCTGGCGAAGGTCCGGAACGAGAATCTCCAACGTTTCGTCTGCCGGTCGTAATCCATCTCGTCGTACACGACGCGCACCCGCTCCTGTTCTATTCCGCCCAATTTCGCACGGCACAGCGATGCGAGTTGTGAAGTCGCCCACGATCGCGCTTCGAATCCCTCGTACCCGTTGCAGGCGACTTCGCATTCGCCCTTCCAGACATCGTCTTCCTGTTCCCAGGCGATAGTTTCTAGTTCCGGCGGCTCCGCGCCCGGATTCAATTCGTCGCGCCACTTCCTTAGCGTCGAAACCGCCGCGGAGTCGCTTTCCCAGCTGCGGGAAAAATCGGAAACCACCGCCTCGAGCGCGAGATAAAACGCTTCCGGCACAATTCTCCTGTCCGGCCATGTCGCAACTGCCGTCTCTTCGAACGTTTCCGAATAGCAGACTCCGCGACCGCCGGATTTCTTTATCTCTATGCGTACGCCGATGGTCGCAGACGTGCCCCCCGGCGTCTGTCTGACGCTCGAGCGCGTCATCCCGACAGTGAATACCGCCGCGGGAACGTCATCGCCGGAAACCGGACTGAAATATGCAGCGGCAACCTTGCGGAATTCCCGCTCGACGATGGCTCCGCCCGGGAAAGCGGCATCGCCGACCGAATCGCCGAGCCAATCTTCGCGCGTGACCGTGCAAACCGACCCCCCGTCGGGGAAAGCAAG
>JAGDAE010000244.1 GCA_017959645.1 Kiritimatiellia bacterium | reverse complement strand
GTCGTAGTCGACTGCGGTGGTCGGCGTCACGTCGCCGGTCGCGCCGTAGTTGGCGCGCGCATAATCTTCCCACCAGTCTGGCAGGTCGTCGCCGTCGGTGTCGGTACGCGTATCGGTCCAGGCCGACATCGACCCGCTGCCGTCCCAGTAGTCTGCGCTGCGCTTCGCGTAGGCGTCGCCGAGCGGAACGAGGTCGCCCGCGACATTGTAGTTGCTGCGAAGCGAGAACGCATACCGCCAAGCCAGGTCAAGCGCTTTTTCGCGGTCGGTGTCGTCGGGCCAAATGCCCGGACAATAATCGAAAAGCCGGCTGAAATGCAGCGTCCTCTCGTTCACGTCGTTTCGCTTGATGTACGGATTGCCGCTGTTAGGTATCGCGTAGCTGGTCACATGGTTGAACGTGTCCGGCGTATACCCGGCGACATGGTTCGCCCAGTACATCGAATCAGATACCGAGTCGTCCAGAAGCGGGGCGCGGGCAACCGAGTTTTGGATCCACGGTACGACATGGTAGTCGGTGTAGACCGTCGAGTGGAGATTCTCGGCGCGATCCCACCAGCCGATTTTGATGAGATCGGAATCATACGGGAAGTTGTCATAAATGCCGAAATCGAATCCGCTCGGGATTACGGCGACGTCGCCCGGGTCGACCGCTCCGGGAATCTGGCCGAAGTTGTAGTTAACTATCAACTGCGCCGGCAGGTTCGGCGCACCGTCGTTGTTGTTGCGGGTGCCGCCGGCCCGCCAGGACGAGTACACGACTTCGGCGTTGTCTTTTATGTCGGCGGAAGAGAAGATTTTCTTGTAGTTCTCGATTATGTCGTTCTCGGTTCTCGCGCCGTCCCAGAGCCGTACCTCGCTTACATAGCCCTTGAAGAAATCGGTCAACTGGCCGAAATCGCCGCTCCAGTCCCACTCGAGAGCGTCTGGCGAACGGCGCGCGCCGAGCGTGATCGCTCCGTCAAGCGTCTCGTAGGTGGAAGCCGGGAAACTGTTGGTCACGGTAAGATCGTGCGCGGGGTTCTGCAGAAGCGAGACTATCCCGTTGGCCGGGATGAGGTTGGTTCTGGCGCGCTGCCGCCGCACGCCGTCGACGTACATCGTAAGATCGAAGCCGTCGAAAGTCATTGCGACGTGGGTCCAGCGGCCGGCTTCGATCTCGCCGCCGGTCACCGTCTGGCAATGCACCCCCTCGCCGGAGCCGGACTCGACGGCGTTGTCGTTGTCGAACATTCCGTAGAGGACTCCGCCTTCGTTGATCGCGAGGCAGAAGTTGGCGCGCCACTGCTCGTTGGAGTTTACATAGTTCAAAGCGGGGTAGGCAAAGCCGCGCTCGATCAGCGTCTGCTCGCGGGCGGTATCTTCGGCCTTGAACCACAACTCGACCGTGAACTGGCGGAACATATCGTAGCTGTCGACCACGGGCAGGTTGCCTTCTTCATACGA
The DNA here is from genome assembly GCA_017959645.1 of Kiritimatiellia bacterium. Lineage (GTDB taxonomy): Bacteria > Verrucomicrobiota > Kiritimatiellia > RFP12 > UBA1067 > UBA1067. The sequence continues at coordinate 100 of JAGDAE010000244.1, read as the reverse complement.
AACCGCGCAGGAATTCTCGCCGCTGAACCATATCGCCGCGCGGCGGTCGGGGGAATTGGCGTCGAGCGGGTCGCTCATGTCGCCGACGGACTTGACGATT
>JAGDAE010000243.1 GCA_017959645.1 Kiritimatiellia bacterium | reverse complement strand
TCCGAAGTTATCGCCGTCGATGGCACTCTAGCAGCCCACTACGAGTACGCGCCGTTTGGGGCGATTATCAACTTAACACACAATTTCATGTTAGCCATTTCACCGTTTCGATTCTCCTCCGAGTATGCCGACACCATACAGGGATTGGTCAAGTCTTTATGCGAAGAGGCCGCTAAAAAAGAGGAGTGACAATGAAAAATATATCATGCAGGCGACGGACGTGGCTATTCGTGGCACTTTGCTGTGTCAACGCATTTGTCGATTTCTTGCTTGTGTTACTCTTTTTTGACGTTTCGGGCGTGTGTATGAAAAGGTCGTCGGGTTTCTCTGTCGAGAAATGGGGGCGCATCAATCTCGGGATGACGGAACATGAAATCGTCCGAACGATTGGTGAACCGCTTCAGAAATTGCGAACCACTTTATATATGGTTTCCGGCGGCGAAGACTACGAATGCTGGCAATATACCAGGAAAAGAAAGTATAATATTTGCTATCGCAAGTACTGTCTGTTTTTCGATAAGGACGGTAGGGTCGGGCACGTCTGGACCGATGTCCTTGGCGATTGATGAAATAAAGCGGTGTCATGTATGAACAATAAGGTTAAAAAGTGTCTGTCGATCGGACTTTGCATTGTTGGACTCAACATATTTTACTTCGCTGTCAGCGTTTGCATTGTCTTGGATCCGTTTGGACTGTTTACCGTTACTGCTCCAGAATTAAACCGCGATGGGTGGAGTTTGGTTCAAGTCGGCATGTCGAAGGAAGATGTTGTAACGCTACTGGGAGCCCCTTTGATGGATCAGGGTGATACTTTTAGATATAGTCTGCGGCGGAGATGGATACTCTGGTACCGATCGTATTTCGTTAAATTCGACGCTGACGGTAGGGTTAAACGCAAAGTTGTCATGGAAAGATGCGATTGGTAATGATGTCGAGGGCCGCATTGCCATGGGTATATCAAGCGAAAGTCCGGCGGGACTATTGCTCCGGCAGTAAACCTAAACGTCGCAGTTGAAAGCACTGCCATGCAACAGCTTGATATGGTGCGCCAAGTAAAGTTCGATGGCGGCTTGCGAAATGAAAGGAGTTCGCGCTGACAAGAAATCGACAGCCAGTCAGGAAAGCAAGCGGCGTGAAGCAACTTCGGAAGAACTGAAAGACATTCAGCAGAACAGAAGTTAAAGGGGCAAAAATCGTAAATGGAGGGCGCAAAGGGTCAGACATTTTCCGCGACACTGGCTTGTCACCGGTTGCCGGAATATGATATAATACCCGCCCAAAAACCAAAAAAGGAATCAACGGTGATCGTTCTAGGGCTTCCGAAAGGCAGTTTGCAGGAATCTACCTTCGCGCTGTTCAAGCGCGCGGGCTTCAATGTCACATGCTCGAGCCGCAGCTATACGCCGGCGATCGACGACGAGGAGATCAAGTGCCGCCTGTTGCGTCCGCAAGAGATGAGCCGCTACGTGAACCTCGGTCTGCTCGACGCGGGGATTTGCGGCTTCGACTGGATCTACGAGAACGGCAACGTCGGCAAGGTCGAGGAGATCTGCGAGCTCAACTACTCGAAGGCGACGAGCAATCCGGTGCGCTGGGTGCTCGCGGTGCCGAACGATTCGAAGATCAAGACTCCGAAAGATCTCGAGGGCAAGCGCATATCGACCGAGGCGATCGGCATCGTCAAGAACTATCTGAAGAAGAACAGGATAAAGGCCGATGTCGAGTTCAGCTGGGGGGCGACCGAAGTCAAGGCGCCGGAACTGGTGGACGCGATCGTCGATCTCACCGAGACCGGCAGCTCGTTGAGGGCGAACAATCTTCGGATAGTCGATACGATCCTTACCTCCACCACGCGCTTCATCGCCAACAAGAACAGCTGGAAGAACAAGGCGAAGCGCGCGAAGCTCGAGCAGCTGAAGATGCTGCTTCTGGGCGCGCTCGAGGCGCAGCGCCGGGTGCTCCTTAAATGCAACGCGCCGGCGAAGACGCTCGAAAAGATCGTCAAGACCATGCCGGCCCTGCACGCACCGACTGTCAACAAACTCTCGGGCGGCGACTGGTTCGCCGTGGAGTCCGTCGTCGAGGAGAAGCTCGTGCGCGACCTCATCCCGGCGCTGACCGCAAACGGCGCGACCGGAATAATCGAACTGCCGCTCAACAAGATAATTTTCTGACCACCACTACCGACAACCTAAGGAGACCGAAATGGGATCGATCAAGAAGAAACGCCGCAAAAAAATGTCGAAGCACAAATACGACAAGCGCATGAAGGCGCAGCGGCACAAGACCAAGTAAGCGAAGCCCGGGAAAAACCCGGGCTTCCGTTTCGTTTATTCATTCATCCGTCCGGATCAGAGCGGACGGCCGACCGGGTGGTTGAGATGGAGCGTCACGCCGTCGGGGAGCGCGAGTTCCTTTTTGAGGGTGTCGCGGTCCATCGTTCCGCGGCAGACGGTGGCGAGGCCGTTCGCGGCGCAGAAGAGGTAGATGTTGCCGGAGACGATGCCGGCGTCGTAGCACGAAAGCGCGCTCCACTGTCCGTTGTAGACCGGGTCGGACACGTCCGCCGCGATGATCAGCGAAACCGGCGCGGTGGCGGCGAACTCCTGGGAGGCGGCGACGGCGGGGCGCAGATCCTTGCCGCAGATTTTCACAAGCGCGTTTTCTTTCGCGTCGTAGCGGTAGGCGCCCGATTCCATGCAGACGTAGATTATTATCGTCTGTTTGTTCATGCCGGTCGCGTTGGTGCGCTTGTCGGGGCGGTTGAATCCGTTCGCGGCCCAGAGCAGGGTGGAGAGTTCTTCGCAGGAAAGCGCGTCCGGGGCGAATGCGCGGATGGACTTTCTCGCTTTCAGTGCTTCGGTTACGCTCATTCCCGAATCGAGCGTCGGCGTCGGCAGTTTTACGGTGTCGCAGCAGTCTGCGAAAGCGACGGCGGCGAAGATTGCGGCGAATGAAGCGATTAACGGTGTTTTCATGGTTTTTACCTCCTTGCGCGACAGTATACCATATTCGCGGCCGCTTCGGCAACGGGGCGGCTCGCTGGAAAGTTTTATGCGCGTTGCGCGTTAATGGGCGAAAATGGTATAATACGCGCGAAATGGTGAAAATGAAAGGGTTCGATACACAGTGGAGACGATTCTGCTGACTGGGGCCGGCGGGTATGTCGGGTCGAATGCGGCGGAATATTTCACGCGCGCGGGATATCGCGTCGTAGGAACCGTCCGCGGCAAGGTCTCAGACCGGCTAACGAGATCCGGTGCCCAGATACGTACGGCCGATCTGACCGATGCCGGCGCGGTGGGGGCGCTGTTCGATTGCCGGGTCGACTATGTCGTGCATGTCGCCGCCCTGGCCAGCGACGTGGGGCGCGACGAGTGGTTTCGCGCTGCGAATTACGATGCCGTGCGCAGACTCGCCGGATTGTCGATGGAGCGGGATGTCAGGCGGTTCGTCTATCTGTCGACGTCCGACGTCTACGGATTGCACGATTTCAACGGCGAGAGCGAGGATGAGCTGGCGTTCGACGAGAAGACCAAAAATCCATATCCGAAGTACAAGATACTGTCGGAGAAGTGGCTCGCCGGGAATCTGCCGCCAAAGCGGTTCTCGTGCGTGCGCCCGTGCGTCGTCTACGGGCGCGGAGACACGTCGATAACGCCGCGCACGGTCGCCTACCTGAGCTCTTCGCCGTTCGTCTTCCATTTCGGACGCTGGAAGGGCGCCAACCGATGGCCGCTTGCGCACGTGGCGAACGTCTGCCAGGCGTTGCACGCGGCGATGGTTCTTCCGGAAGCCGGCGGGCAGGGGGTTACCGTTCTCGATTCCCGCCGCGTGACGTTGAGCGAGTACTACCGGGAGATCGCAGAGGAGTTCCTGCCGGGAAAGCGGCTGAGGGAATTGCCGGTTCCCATGGCGGTGATACGTCCGGTAGCGGCTTTTTCGTCGGCGCTCTCGCGCCGCAAGCCGCTTTTCGACCCGACGCTCTATTCGCTGGACACGGTTTCTCACAATCTCGATTTCAGCAACCGGCGCATGCTGTCCTGGTTCGCCAAGATGGGCATGAAGGAGCATCTTCACGATACGTACCGGTAGGAGGAAAGGGGAGAAATCCTCGAATGCATAAGGGGCGCGAATATTACAATTAGGACCTGAATGTAATATTCGGTGCGGAACGACGTCATCAAATTGGTGATGAAATGGGGGCTTTGGGCATTTTCTACGCTCAATGCGCATTGACCGGGGGTAGTCATGCGGATGGAGGATAAGCCTGCATCGGGATGGTGTTTTTCCGAAAATCCGGCTTGCGGGACTGCGACTGTTCTCGGCCAATCCTGACGGCGTGGGTCTGGGCAATTCCGGCGCCGTCGCTTCGGCGTTTCTTCTGCTGGACATCCCGGAGATACGAACCATGGTAAACTCTCATATCACGCTTCTCGCGGAGTACGGATGGCTTGCCGGATGGGTGTGGTTCGCTTTCATTGGGATGGCGCTGTCCGGCATCGCGTCTAGTCCGCGAACCGGGATAGCGTTTGCGGGACTTGTCTTGTCGGCGTGTTCTTCGACCGTTTTCGATTGGCCGGTGCTCTTCGATTTTGCGGATCAAGGCGGCTTTGGGATGACGAATTGGGTTTTGTCAGATGTCTCTGAAGATGCGACGAGCGGCGTCGAATGGTGGAATCCGGCAATCGACTTTTTCCGGGCAGGCGGCAGGAAGTTCGACTTTTCGAAGCTCAAGACGTTTCGGGATTGGAAACACGGCGCAAAATAGCGGCATGGGCATGGAGGCGGCGCGCGCGAAAAAACATCGGTGGCGGCAGTTGCGGTCTGGCGTCAAATTTGATACAATACACCCATAATACGGGAAACGACCAATTGCAGACACAGGGAGACCAAATGTCCGGACCAGACAAAGACATGCAGGCGTATCTCGCCAGAATCCGCAAGACGATTGCGGACAGCGAGCGCGTGGTTTCGCAGGCCGAGCTGAGGATCGCCGAGACGGACCGCATGCTGGAGCGGCAGGGGCTTACGCGCGAGCAGGTAATGGCGATGCGCTTTTCCGACGCGCAGATGGAGGCCGTGAACGAGGAGCTCAAGCGCAGGGGGATGGACCCGCTGGAGAAGTGGTCGGAGGCGGACGTCGCTGCGGTTCCCGGCGACGAGGATTCAGAAGACGGCGTTTACGGGGGCGTGGCGGACGCCGAACTGGCGAACCGGCAAAAAAAATTCGGGATGATGATGAAACCTTTTCAGATCTGACGTGTAGTCAACGCGGAAAGGAACACAGCCATGTCAATAGAACTCAACATAGACGGAAAAACGGCAATCCATGCCGCGGCCGCCTCGATCGACAACGGGGCTCCGGCCGCGCAGATGACGGACAAGATACTCGACGGCAAGGCGCTGACGGTGACGTCAGCGGCCGCGAGCGATCTCGAAAAGCTCGTCGCGCGCCTCAAAAACGAGACCGGCGACGTGCGGCTGAGCGTTGCGCAGCGGCGAATCTCGATTCTCCAAACGGTCCTCGACTCGATGGCCGACCGCATTTCCGAAACCGAGCGGACGAAGCTGGTCGAGATCGAGATGCTGAACGGTGAAAAAGCCGCGGCGAACCTCGAACTGTCGGGGCTGAAGACCGACAAAACCAGCCTCGAGCTGAAGATCGAGGAGCTCGACCGGGCGATCGAACGGGCGTTGCAGGAGGGCGAGGACCATCGCGAGCGTGTCGAGGAACTCAAGGCCCAGCGCGCCGAAGAGCAGGAAAAACTCGACCGCGTCGAGAACGCGATAGCGTCCGCGGCGGCGAAGATTTCCGGAATAGACGCCAAGATAGCCGAATGCACGCGGGCGATAGCCGCGACGACGCTGAACGAGGTCGCCGCCGCGATGCGCATCGCGGCGGGCGAGAACGCGCCGTCGCAGGCGCCAGCCGGGCGCGCGGAGAGCGACGCCGACCGCGCCAAAGAGGAGGTCAAGGCGCAGGCGACGGACGTCGCCAACATCATCAGCGAGGCCCTGGACAAGATCGACGCCCAGATCCTCGCGGCGCTCGACGAGGCGCAGGTCGTCAAAGCGTAGCGTTCAGAACGACATTACAAAACAGCAAACCGAAAGGAGAACAAGATGCAGAAGTTAGATACCGGAAAGATAGCCGACGGCGTCAAGGCGCTCATCGAGAAGGGGGCGACGCTGAAACGGCTCAAGGGCGTCACCAACGCCGAACTCGAGGCGGTCTATTCGCTGGCGTTCGGATACTACCGGACCGGGAAATACGAGGAGGCGCTGAAGCTTTTCCAGTTCCTCGTGCTTTTCGACCATCTCAACGCGAAGTACTGGCTCGGACTCGGGGCGGTGCAGCAGGTGCTCAAAGACTACCATAGCGCGGTCGCCTCGTACGGCTACTGCTCGTTCCTCAAGCTCGACAACCCGAAGCCCCAGCTCCATGCGGCGGAATGCTTTCTCGCGATGGGCGACAGGCGCAACGCCGCCAGTTCGCTCGAGGCGCTGGACGCCTACTGCCCGAAAGACACCGACATCGGCCGGGAATACCGGGCGAAGGCGGCGAAACTGCGCGAGGCCGTCGGCGAAGAAGCGTTCGCGGCGCTGGCGAAGGAAGACGAGGCGGCGAAGGGCTGAAGACGGAAAACCGGGTGGCTGGAATTTCCGTGTAACTTTTTTCCGTATTGCGTGTATGCAGGTTGAACGGCAAACACAATCTTCAACCTGAACAACGAAAGGAACAACAACCATGGCCAACGAAATCAACATGGGCAATGCGCAGCGGCCGGCGGTGTCGCAGACCGTGTACGAGGCGCTTTCCAAGACGGGCGGCGAAGACTCGACGAAGCTCAAGGAAATCGTAAGCAAAGCGATGGAGGTTCTCGCCGGGGCGAATCTCAAGGTGTCGAGGTCCGATACGGCCGGCGCCGACGGCGTGGGCGAGAAGAAGACGAGCGGCGCGACGAACGTCCCGGCGCTCGACAACCCCGACGACGTCGAGCAGCTCGAGGCCAATCTCGAGAAGCTCATCGCGTACCTGCAGCTCGACAACGAAGAGCGCCAGACCAAGCTCGCCAGGGACCGCATCGAAATACAGAAGTCGACCCTCGATACCGAGCACGAGGGACGGATGAAGGAAATCAACGAGTCCATCAAGAAGATGGCCGACGCCGAGCGTGCCGCGAAAGCGAACCGCATCTTCGGCTGGCTCGGCGCGATCCTTTCGGTCGTCGCCGCGGTCGCGCTTACGGTGGTGACCGGCGGCCTCGCGGCCGGTTTCGCGATCGCGGGCGCGGTTCTCGCGGTGACCTCGCTCGTCCTCAACGAGACGGGCGTCATGGACAAGCTGACCGAAAAGCTGGCCGAGCATCTCCAGAAGGAATACGGCATGAGCAAGAACGACGCGATGCTCGCGGCCGGGCTCATCATCAACCTGACGATTCTCGCCGCGTCGCTCGCGTGCAGCATCGGCGGCATGGTGGCCGGCATCAGCGCAGCCGCGTCGTCGGCGGCGAAGGCGGCGGAAACGGCCGGAAAGGTCGCGACAACCGTGTCGCAAACGGCGAAAAACATCCAGAACGTGATAACGGTCGCCAATACCGCGGTCGGAGTCGGCGCGCTCGCCAGCGGAGGAATCAACACCTACTTCGCGAAGCGGTCCGAAGACGCCAAAGCCGATGTCACGGAGCTCGAGAAGATCATCACGGCGCTACGCCAGCGGCTCGACGAGAGCCAGGAGGAGCTCCAGCTGATACTCGAACAGCTGCAGGCCAATATGGGCAAGGTGGCCGAACTGATAACCTCCGCCACCGACACGAGCGCGGAAATCGCCCGGAACCTCGGCGCCATGGCATAGATCGCGGAAGACAAGAAAGGAGCATTGAAAATGAGCATTGAAGTAAACGCTGGCACTAGGGCGGTAAACTGGGAGTCGCTGCTTTCCTCGCTCGGCCAAGTCGAAAAAACCGGCGCGGCCGACGGCAAAACCGATTTCACCATCACCACGAAGGTCGATGGCGAAGTGAAGACGATGACCGTCAGCATTCCGGACGATCTGGAGCTTCCCGAGAGCATCGACAAGGGCGTGCTCGACGGGCTGGTCGACAAGCTGGCGAACGCCAATCTCGGCTTCACCGACGAGCAGATCGCGAAGATGAAGGATTCCATCGCCGAGCTCTACGGCGCGGCGGGACAGGCGATTTCCGACGTCAACGCGAAGTCCAGGGGCAACCTGCTTTTCGACCTCTATGCGCTGATGGCGCTTCTGATCGACGTGGCGCAGTCGCAGCGCGACGCGGCGCGCGACATGCGCACGGCGCAGAACCTGGCGATCCAGAAGTCGATTCAGGACCAGGCCGACAAGCAGCGCGAAGCGGCCAGGGTCGGCATGATCCTCGGCATCGTCTGCGGCGCGGCCTCGGCGCTTGCGTCGGGAATCACGATGGGCTTGCAGGGCATCGCAGCGAGCCAGCAGAACAAGATCGCGTCGCAGTCGGGCGCGGACGCGGCCAAGATGCATTC
>JAGDAE010000242.1 GCA_017959645.1 Kiritimatiellia bacterium | reverse complement strand
GGACCTTCAAGGGTTCGTTCAAGGTGTATGCGCTCAACACATCGGGCAAAACGCCGAAGATGAAGAAGGTGACGGTCAATGTGACGGGCATGATGGTCGACGGGGTCGGATACGGCTCGGCGAGCGTCAAAAAGCCGTCCATCAGCTGTCCGGTCATCATCAAGTAGTCCATCACGATGCACGCCCCCCGTCCATCCAGATGGTCTGGGGGTGGACATCGGGGATTGGGGATATGTCGCCTCCCAGCTTTTTTCCGCCCACGTGGACGGGGAAATATGGTATAATTCCACGTCGTGAAAACGGACAAGAACAAGAAAACAACGCGTGTGGTGGTGGAAAAGCCGCTGAGGATCGATCTGGCCGGCGGCTGGAGCGATACGCCGCCCATTTGCAACATTCTCGGCGGATGCGTGCTGAACATGGCGGTCAAGCTGAACGGGAAGCTTCCGGTGAAGGTGGCGGTCGAACGCATCGCCGGCGCGTCAGTCATCGTCGAGAGCGTGGATCTGCGCAAGCGCGGGGAATACCGCAGCGACCGCGAGATAGCGAAGCACGACGATCCGCGCGACTGGGGATGTCTGGTCAAGAGCGCGCTGACCGTCGTCGGATACAAACTGCGCGAGGGAGGGCTGCACATCAGGATTTCCGCCGACGTTCCGAAGGGGAGCGGGCTCGGCACCAGTTCGATTCTCGGCGCGGCGCTTGTCGAGGCGCTTGGAAAGGTTCTCGGTCGCGACTATACCTGGCGCGACGTCGGCGCACTGACGCTGGAAATGGAGCGGGAGATGCGCACCGGCGGCGGCTGGCAGGACCAGATCGGCGGCCTCTTGCCCGGCGTGAAGCTGATCTCGTCCAGCCCCGGCGACGAACAGAGACTGCGAGTGCGCCGGCTTGACGCCGCTTCGTCCGCTGCGTTTTCGGAGTTTCTCTCGGAACGCGCCTTGCTGTATTTCACCGGACAGAAACGCATGGCCCGCAACGTGCTTCGCGGCGTGGTAGGGTTTTTCGGGAAGAATCCGGATGGGATCGCCCACGCGATCGTGTCCAGGCTGAAGCGCGACGCATCCGCGGCCTGCAAGGCGATCGAGAAGGGCGACTGGGCGGCGCTTTGCGCGGCGATCAACGGATACTGGCTTTCGAAGAAGGCGCTCGATCCCGGCAGCACCAATCCGCTGGTGGAGTCGCTTGTCGCGCGCATGGCTCCGTGGATCGACGCGGTCACGCTCTGCGGGGCGGGCGGCGGCGGGTTCATGCTGGCCATCGCCCGCGATACGGGATGCCGCCGCAAAATCCGGCGCATCCTTGAAAGCCAGGCGCCGAGGCCGGAGGGACGGTTCTACGATTTCTCGATCGCGTGACCGGCGCGTGCGCATAAAGAGGGGGCGCGCAAGTTTTTGCGAAATACCCCATGGCGGCGCGGCGCAAAATATGATATACTATCACTTCAAACGACCTCGGACTGTAGCTCAGTTGGTAGAGCACGACACTTTTAATGTTGGGGTCGCGGGTCCGATCCCCGCCAGTCCGACCATTTTGGATTTCCCGCGCGAGGCAGAAACATGGGCGAAGGTGTAGGTACGGTAGAGCCGAAGAAGAGGAAACTGAAGCTGCCGGAAGGCGGCTTTCGGCTTTCTTACGGCGGCGTGTTGAAAGAAATCGAGGTCGCCTACGAAGAATGCGGCGCGGAGCTTTCGGAAAACAACGCCGTGTACATTCTGCACGCGCTCACCGGAGATGCCCATGTGGCGGGGATGCGTCCGGGCGAAGACAGTCCGAGCGGATGGTGGGAGGGGATGGTCGGCCCCGGACGGGCGATCGACACCAACCGCTTCCACGTAATCTGCGCGAACGTCCTCGGCGGCTGCTCGGGAACGACCGGCCCGATGTCGACGAATCCTGATACAGGCAAGCCGTACGGGTCGGACTTCCCGCGCTATTCGTTCGACGACGCGGTGGACGTTTTCCGCATGCTGCTGCGCGAGCTCGGGGTGAAGAAGCTCGCGGCGCTGATCGGCGGCAGCTACGGCGGCATCCAGGCGGTGAACTGGGCGACGCGGTTCCCGGACGACATGGAGAAGCTGATTCTGGTGGCGACTTCGGCTTCGCTCAACACCCAGGCGCTGGCGTTCGACGTGATGGGCAAAAACTCCATTACCGAGAATCCGCTGTGGAAGGGCGGCGACTACTATCTCGAAGGCGACGGGAAGGGGCCGAAAAACGGCCTCGCCTCGGCGCGCCAGCTCGCGCACATCTCGTATCTTTCGCGCGAGCATCTGCAGGACAAGTTCGAGCGCCGGCTGCAAGACAACTTCGTCAACGCGCCGGAAGCGGAGCGCAAAGAGCGCGACCGGCTCTTCAAGACGTATTTCCAGATCGAGAGCTACCTCGACTACCAGGCGAAGAAGTTCGTCAACCGCTTCGACGCCAACAGCTATCTGCACATCGTCTCGTCGATGGACGAGGCGGATCCGGCGAAGGAATTCGGTTCGCTCGACGCGGCGATGGCGAGAGTAAGCGCGAAGACGCTGGTCGTTTCGTACGGCGGCGACGTGCTGTTTCCGGTGTGGCAGAGTCTCGAGATGGTCTCGGCGATGGAGAAGGCCGGCGGGGACGTTTCGTACTGCCATCTCGACTACGGGGTCGGCCACGACGGCTTCCTGACCCACATCGACGAGCTGTCGAAGCTCGTCGGCGGCTTCCTGTGCGGCCGCACGGTCAAGACGATGAAGTGGCAGGAGCGGCTCTACCGCAACGTGACGCGGATGATAAAGGAAGGCTCGCGCGTCCTCGACATCGGTTGCGGCGACGGTTCGCTCTTGAATGTGCTCAGGTCGGTCAAGGGCGTCAAGGGCGACGGGATCGAGATCGACGTCGAGAAGTTCGAGGAGGCGCTGGCCGACGGGCACAACGTGCTTTACGACGACGTCGACGACGGCGGAATCGACACGGTTCCCGACGGGCGCTACGACACGGCGATCGTATCGGACACCCTGCAGGAGGTGAAAAATCCGCGCGGTCTTCTGCACGAGGCGTTGCGCGTGGCGGACGAGGCGATTGTGACGTTTCCGAATTTCGCCGCCTACCGCATACGCCTGACGCTCGGATTCACCGGGAGGCTGCCGGTCTCGAAGCAGCTGCCTTTCCAGTGGTACGACACGCCGAACATACATTGCATAACGCTTAAAGATTTCCGCGCGCTGTGCAAGGCCGAGGGCATCGAGATTCTCGAGACGCGGGCGGAATCGCGCCATCCGGCCGGGAAGCTCATGCTGGCGCTGGGGCTGAAGAATCTCGGCGCGTCGAAGATAATAGCAAGGATAGGAAAGGCGAAAAAATGACGCTTCCGCAGCGCATATCGGTGATCCTGCGCCGGGCGATGGCTCTGATGCATCCGTGCGTGTACGGCGAGCTCGGCTCTTCCGACACGCTCGCCAAGCTGGCCGAGGACCTGAAGAGGGAGATCGAGATGCTGTGCCCCGGCCGTGACGCCGGAGCGATAGTCGACGCGTTCGTCGCGAAGATGCCGGAAATACGGCGCGTCGTCGAGACCGACGTGGACGCCGCCTACGAGGGCGACCCGGCCGCGACGAGCAGGATGGAGGTGGTGATGGCGTATCCGGGGCTGTACGCCACGACGGTGCACCGAATCGCCCACGAACTCCATCTCCTCAAGGTGCCGATCGTGCCGAGGATAATGTCCGAGCTCGCCCACTCTAAGACGGGCATCGACATCCATCCCGGCGCGACGATCGGCGAGAGGTTCTTCATCGACCACGGCACTGGCGTCGTGGTTGGCGAGACGACCGTCATCGGCCGCAACGTGAAGCTCTACCAGGGCGTGACGCTCGGGGCGCTGTCGTTCGACAAAGATCCGGTGACCGGCGCGCTGGTAAAGGGGGTCAAGCGCCATCCGAACGTCGAGGACGACGTGGTGATCTACGCCGGGGCGACGATACTCGGCGGCGAAACCACGATCGGGCGCGGCTCCGAAATCGGCGGCAACGTGTGGCTCAAAGATTCGGTGCCGCCCAATTCGCGAGTCTACAACAAGCCGCCCGCGCCGACGATAAAATCCATAACGGGATAGGCGCTTCGCCGCAAAGGGGGCGAAATCATGAGTCCGTCAATGCAATCCGCCGCGAGCCGCATAACCATTTTCGCCGGCCATTACGGCAGCGGCAAGACCAACATTGCGCTTAATTTTGCGCGCAGCCTGCGGCGCGGCGGCGACGACGTGGCCGTCGCCGATCTCGATATCGTCAACCCGTACTTCCGGACGAAAGATTCCGAATCACGGCTGGCAGCGGAGGGGATACGTCTCGTGGTATCCGACTACGCGAACTCGAATGTCGATTTCCCGGCGCTGCCGAAAGAGGCGTACGCGCTTTTCTCCGACCGCTCGGTCAGGGTCGTCGTCGATCTCGGCGGGGACGACCGCGGGGCGCTCGCGCTCGGAAGATACGTGGACGACATCCGCGCAGGGAATGATTTCGAGATGCTGGGGGTCGTGAACATGAACCGTCCGCTCACTTCGAGCGTCGAGGACGCCGTCGGCGTGCTGCGCGAGATCGAGGCGGCGTCGAAATTGCCGTTCACGGGAATCGTCAACAACACGAATCTCGGCGCCGAGACGCGGGCTAAAGACGTGCTCGAGTCAGTGGCGCCGGTCGAGGCGGTCGCGTCGGCGATGGGGCTCGAGGTCGTGATGACCTGCGTCGCCTCGCGTCTCGCCGGCGAACTGGAAGGCAAGATCGCCAACCTTTTCGCGCTCGAAATCCAAAAACTCTGCTACCAGCTGGATTGACCGTTCTTTTTCCGCCACACAGGATGCGGAAAATATGGTATAATACGCGCCATTCATCGCGACTGTAGCTCAATTGGATAGAGCGTTGGCCTCCGAAGCCGAAGGTTGCTGGTTCGATCCCAGTCAGTCGCACCATTCTCTTTCAGATGTCGAAAACGCGAATCGAGCAGTTCGGATGGCGCGGCGCTGTCGAACCGGGCATAGGCAGGGTCGTCAGCGCCCACGGAGACTACTACCATCTCGTATGCAACGAGCAGGGCGGGGAAATCCTCGCGCGAAAGAAGAAAAGCGCTTTTCTGGACGCTTCGGCCATACGCCCGACGACCGGAGATTTCGTCCGCTTCAGATACAACCCGACGGGGGAGTCGACGATACTTTCGGTTTTCCCCAGATTCTCCGTCTTCGAACGCAAAGATCCAACCGCGCGCCGGAAATCCCAGACGCTCGCCGTCAATTTCGACACTCTGTTCGTCATGATGTCGCTCAACGAGAATTTCTCGCTTCCCCGGCTGGAACGCTTTCTCGCGCTCGCCGGGGACATGGGCGAGGCGGAGGCGAAAGTCGTGCTCACGAAATCGGATCTGCCAGGGGCGAACGCGTTGCCGGACGTCGCCGGATCGATCAGGATCTCGTCCGTCACCGGCGAGGGTATCGACCGCATCGAGGAGATCGTCGCTCCCGGCAGGACGGTCGCGTTCATCGGCTCTTCGGGTGTCGGCAAATCGACGCTGCTCAACACCCTCGCCGGCGAAGAGTGGGCGGCCACGCGCGAAATACAGGAATGGAGCGACAAGGGCCGCCACACCACCACCAGCCGCGAACTCGTCATGCTCCCCAACGGCGCCATGGTGGTCGATACGCCGGGCATACGCGAGATAGGCATGGTCGGCGAGACCGAGCGTATGCAGGCGAAGGGCGAGTCGACGCACCGCTGGCGGAAATAGCCGCACGAATTCGCCCTGGCAAACTTTTTTCGCTTTCCCCATTGACAGGCGCAAGTTAGATATGGTAAACTATGCGCATCTTGAACGTACAAGGCGAAGCGAAAGGAAAACCATGGACGAAGCAGAAACGAGTCTTTTCGGAAAGGCAGGCGGCAAGAGCGGTTCGCGTCCGCTTTCGGAGTTTTGCTGCGGCGAATCGGCGCGAATAGCCGCGATCGACGAGCCGGACGCGGTTCGCCACCATCTCGGCAGTCTCGGGCTCATGGTAGGGGCGGCGGTCCGCATAGCCGGTGATGCCGGCGGCGGCAAGATAATCGGAATACACGAAAGCAGACTCGCGATCGCCGGCGATCTGGCCAGAAGCATCAAAGCGGTCAGGCTCGAGGCGTGACGCATTTTTTTTGCAAAGGAGTTTAGACATGGCTAACATAAAAATCGCGCTTGCGGGCAATCCGAACTGCGGCAAGACCACTCTTTTCAACGCATTGACCGGCTACGACCAGTACGTCGGCAACTGGCCTGGGGTCACGGTCGAGAAGAAGGATGGGCGGCTTCAAGGAAGCGAAAACGTCGTGATACAGGATTTGCCGGGCATCTATTCGCTTTCGCCGTATACGATCGAAGAGAAGGTGTCGCGCAGGTTTCTCGTCGAGGAGGGGCCGGACGCGATACTCAACATCGTCGACGGCACGAATATCGAGCGCAACCTCTATCTTTCCACCCAGCTCGCCGAGCTGGGGCTGCCGATGGTGATGGCCGTCAACATGATGGACGTCGTGAAGAAGAACGGGATGCGCATCGATTTCGGCAAGATCGCAAAGGCGTTGCGCTGCGAGGTCGTCGGGATTTCCGCGATACGGAACGAAGGCGGCGCGGAGGCGGCGCGCAAGGCG
>JAGDAE010000241.1 GCA_017959645.1 Kiritimatiellia bacterium | reverse complement strand
TGGAGCCACTTCACCTGCACGTCGAAGATGGCCGACGGGTCGAGATCGACGCCGAGGTTCGCTTTGGTCCAATTCGACAGCTGCCGCTTGTTGGAGTATTTGATCTTGGCGAGCGCACCCAGAAAATCGGCGTCGCCGGCGAATTTCTCGAGTTTCGAGAGCTCGTCGAGATGCGTTATCCAGCCGTCGCCGATCGACTCGCTTATCAACTGCGAGAGCATCGGGTTCGCCTTGAGCAGCCAGCGGCGTGGAGTTATGCCGTTGGTGACGTTGTGGAATTTCTCAGGCCAGAGTTCGTAGAAGTCCTTGAACAGCGAATCCTTCAGAATCTGCGAATGGAGCTCGGCGACGCCGTTCACCGATGACGTGGCCACGAGGCACAGATTGGCCATCCTGACGTAGCGTTCGCCGTTCTCGTCGATCAGGCTCATGCGCTGGAGACGCTTGATGTCGCCCGGGTACATGGCCGAGATCCGCTGCAGGAATCTGCCGTTGATTTCGTAGATGAGCTGCAGATGGCGCGGCAGCAGGCGTTCCATCATCGAAACCGGCCACTTCTCGAGCGCCTCCGGCAGAATCGTGTGGTTCGTGTAGCCGGTCGAACGGCGCGTGAGATCCCACGCGGTTTCCCAATCGAGCCCCTCGTGGTCGATGAGAATCCGCATAAGTTCCGGGATAACCAGCGCGGGATGGGTCTCGTTGAGGTGTATGAACACCTTGTCCGGCAGTGCGTCCCATGTCGAATTCAGTTCGCGGTAGCGGCGCAGGATGTCTTTCAGCGAGCAGCTCACGAAGAAGTACTGCTGGCGCAGCCGCAGCTCCTTGCCCGCCATCGTATTGTCGTTCGGATAGAGGACTTTGGTGAGGTTCTCGGCGAGAACCTTGGTCTCCACCGCCTTGACGTAGTCGCCCTTGTTGAAGTCGTTGAGCTCGAATTCGTCAACCGCCTTCGCCGACCACAGCCGGAGCGAATTGACCGCATGGCTGTAGCCGACGATCGGCAGATCGTACGGCACGCCTTCAACGCGCTCGGCGGGAATCCAGTTCCAGACCTGGCGCGAATTGATTGTTATGCATTCGACATGCCCGCCGAAGTGCACGTGCTGGGAATATTCCGGACGCGCCATTTCCCACGGATAGCCGTTCTTGAGCCAGGAGTCGGGCTCTTCGACCTGCTGTCCGTCGACGATCTTCTGGCGGAAGATGCCGTAGTCGTATCTGAGCCCGTAGCCCATTCCGGCCAGATCGAGCGTCGACATGGAATCGAGATAGCATGCGGCGAGGCGACCGAGACCGCCGTTGCCCAGGCCGGCGTCGGTTTCGAAATCGCGCAGGTCGTTCCAGTTTACGCCGTGCTCCTTGAGGGCGTCGCGGCAAAGCTGGTCGGCCTTGAGATTGATGACGTTGTTCCCGAGCATGCGGCCCATCAGGAATTCGAGCGAAAGATAGTAGACCCGTTTGGTGTTTTTGTCGTGGTACTGCTCCTGGGTGTTTATCCAGCGCTCGACGATCCTGTCGCGGACCGCGTTGGCGAACGCCGTGTAGCGATCGCGGTCAGTCGCTCTGAGATCGCCCTTGGCGAGCGAATACCTGAGATGCCATTCATAGTCCTCTTTCAGACCCTGCACGGACATCTCCACCCTGCGATCGACTTTCGTTTTCTTTTCCTTCATTTTTGCCTTTTATCCCGGATTAACCGTTGTATTACTTGAACAGCCCCTTCACCGCGCCGCCGATGTCTTTCACCTTGCCGCCGACGCCGTCGACCACGCTGCCCGCACCTTCGATTACGCTGCCGGCTCCTTCTGAAATGGCAGTGCCGACCGCGCTCGCTCCGTCCGAAACGGCGCCGGCCGCCGCGCCGATGCCGTCCGAGACCGCCGACGTCGCCGCGTCGATGTCTATTTCGCCGATCGCTTCGGTAAGTTTCTCGGCGCTTTCGCCGATTATCCCCGATACCGCGTCGGCCGCATTCTTGAGTCCGCCGCCGAAGCCGTTCAGTGCCTTCTGGAACGCCTCCATCATCGCCTCGTATATTTCGTTTCCGATCTCGAACGGCGTCGCGCCGCCAGACTCCTTGCCGATGTCGCGAAGTTCGATTTCGGGGACCGGTATCGACATGATCCCGTACTTGACGACGACACCGGAGATTTTGATATGGTCGATGACGACTTTCTTCGCCGGTTTCTTTTCGGCAGGCGGTTCCGCCTCTGGCGTCTCTCCGGCCGGCGCGCCGGGTTCCGGCTCCGTCCCGGAAACCTCTGGCACTCCCGCCTCGGCCGGTTCGCCTGCCGCGTTGGCGGCGATCTTCTTGAAATTGGATGCGGTCGGTGTCGAGTAGACGAATATGTCAGAAACGTCGATGTCGCGCACGTGCACGGTATCGCCGAGCAGCGAACCTACGTCGACCTTGACCTCGAGTTTTCCTAGCCGGAACGCATCCTTCTCGTCGAATCCGTCCGGATTTCCGAGACGTAGCTTGCCGGCGCGCAGATAGCCGGTGTACGGATTGAGCGCGAAATCGTCGAGCGCGAACTCGGTCTTGGTCTTCTCCGGCACGATGCGGTTGGCGGCAGATTTGACCACCGGCCCGATCCACAGCGGAATCGAAAGCACGACGGCGAGAGCCAGTACGACGATCGCCAGGACGGTCCAGCCGAGTATCTTGAACAGTTTCTTCATTTTAGGTCCTCCACTGTTATTTTTGTTCTGTGTCCGGAGCCGAGAGTCTCGACCTCCATTACGTTTGCGATCCAACGGTCGCCGAACTTCTTGATTCTGGTTCCCCAGAGACGGCGTTTCGGCTTGCCGCTCTCGAGTTCTTCCGCCTGCATCAGCGCGCCGGTCTTGCGGTCGACCCACACCCGCACGGTGCGCTCGCCCTTCTTCATAAGAATCACGCTGCACGTCTGGCCGTGCACGCTTTCGGATTCACGCTCCGCGTCGTACTCGAAATCGTCCCACCAGAGATAGTCCAGCGTGATGTCGCTCCAGGTAACATCGGTTCCGAGAATATTGCCGGACTTCTCGAATTCCAGTTTCACGTCGCCGTCGGATATCTCGAGCGACGTTTCACCGCCGGTGCGTTTGAGCTCGTAGCCGTATTCGGCCTGCGATATACCCTTGCGGTTGCGCAATATTATGCGCCCTTTGAGCTCGACGTCGGCCGGGATCATCGTCCTGCAGCTGCGCACGATCTCCGCCGCCGGCGCATTGGTCGAAATCAGGAAACTGGCGACCAGCGCGATCATTTCAGCTCCTTCTCGAGCCCGGCGTTGGCGGGGCCGCCTATCTGCCGCCCGGTCTCGTAGTAGCGCCGTGCCGCGTCGCGGTTGCCGACGCCGTGTTCAAGCATCAATCTGGCCATGTTGTAGTACGCGTAATAGCTGCGCGGGTTCGACATTATCGCCCTGTCGAGAGTCTTTTCGGCGTCGCGAAACTTCCCCCGGCCTATTTCGGCCGCCGCTTTCATGTTCAGCGCGGCAGCGTCGTTCGGCGTCTCCTGCAGCAGTTCTTCGACCAGAAGGTCGACGGAATCGTAGTCGCCGGCCTTCAAGTCTTCGACGGCCAGCTTCAGCCTGGCTTCGCGGCTTTCCGGCGCCGCCGGCGCACCGGTTGCGACCGGACCGCGACCGGCTTTCACGTCGCTTTCCCGCTTCTGTGCCACGCTGCCAGCGGCCGCCGGCGCGGCATTCTCCGGAGCGTCGCGCTTTTCCTGTTTTTGGGCCTGGCGCCTCTCGTCGTAGCGTTTCTGCAGTTCGGTGGTGTCGGTTACCGCAACCGGACGCGCGTTTCTGGTCGCCTCGGAAAGCAGAAGCGAATCGATCGCCGCATTGACGTACGCGCGCTTGTTGCGCACCGAATTGTATTCCGGCCCGTCCACCAAATCGGCGTGTTCCCGCTCCACGCGGTCGATTTCCACCAGCGCTTCGCGGTATCTTTCGACCGCCTCGGACGTTTTTCCGTCGGCGGCAAGATCGGTCGCTTCGTCGATCAGCAGCGAAGCCGGTTCGAGAATCTCCGACAGGCGAGGGCGCTCGCCGTCGCCGCCGGACGAAAACGGCCAATACCACGCCGCCAAGGACGGCTGCGCGAACGCCGCGGCCATGCAAAAAACCAGAACAATCCTTACCATGTGCGTATTATACCAAAAAAATGCTCTCCCGTGTCGCATCGGCATGTCAGAATTTGATCGATTTGCCGTCCTTGGAAAGATGCCCGCGCATGCGAGGTTTCGTTTTGCCGGCCAGCACCAGATCGGCAAGCGGATCTTCAACATAATCCTGCACCACCCTGCGTAGCGGACGCGCACCGAGCGCGGAATCGTACCCCTTCTCGACGAGAAAAGCCGCCGCCTTCTTGTCTAGGGACAGCGCGATGTGGAGGTCTTTGAGCCGCGACTGCAGCTTGGCGAGCTCGAGTTTCAGAATCTTCTCCAGATCGCCGGGTTCCAACTTCCTGAACACGACGGTCTCGTCGAAACGGTTGAGCAGTTCCGGACGGAAGGTCTTCTTCGCCTCCGAAAGCAGCTTCTCCTTCAGCACGTCGTAGTCCGTCTCCGCGGTTGCCGTGCAGAAACCGAGCGTATGCCCCTCGCGCGCAAAATCGAAGCCGAGATTGGCGGTGCAGATTATTATCGTGTTCCTGAAATCGATCGTCCGCCCCTGTCCGTCGGTGAGCCGCCCGTCGTCCAGGATCTGCAGAAGCATGTTCATGACGTCGGAATTCGCCTTCTCGAATTCGTCGAAAAGCACGACCGAATACGGCCTGCGCCTGACTTTCTCGGTAAGCTGTCCGCCTTCGTCGTAGCCGACGTAGCCGGGCGGCGCGCCGACGAGCCGCGACGACGAGTACTTCTCCTGGTATTCCGACATATCGAGAGTTATCAACGCCTTGTCGTCGCCATAGACCTTTTCGGCCAGCATTTTCGCGAGATGGGTCTTACCCACCCCGGTCGGACCGAGAAACAGGAAGCTGCCTATCGGACGCTTCGGGTCGGCCAGCAGCGCCCTGCTCCGCCGCAGGCTGCGCGCAATCGCCCCGATCGCCGGCTGCTGCCCGATTACGTTTTCCGATAGCGCCTTCTCCATGCCGAGCAGTTTCTCGGCGGTCGTGGCGTTCATCTTCTCGACCGGAACCCCGCTCATCGAACTTACCGTCTCGGCGACGTCGTTTTCGCCGACTTCGATCGTCTCTTCAGCATGCTCGCGCTTCCATTCCGCCAGCGCGCTCTCGAACTCCGCCGTCGCCGACCGTATCTCGTCGCGGTACTTCGCCGCCGAATCGAAGTCTCCGCGCTGGACGGCGGCGTCTTTGCGTCCCTTGAGGGCGTCGATCTTCGCCTGCCGGTCGGTTATCGACTTCGGACGCGCGCTCGCGCCCATCCTTATTCTTGCGCCGGTCTCGTCGAGCGCGTCGATCGCCTTGTCGGGCAACTGCCGCGAAGGCATGTAGCGCGCGGTGAGTTCGACTGCGGCGCGTATCGCCCCGGCCGAGAACGAAACCGAATGGTGCTCCTCGTACCTGCCGGCGATTCCCTTGAGTATCGCCGCCGCGTCGGCGACCGTCGGCTCGTCGATCTGCACCGGCTGGAAGCGCCGCTCCAGCGCGGCATCCTTCTCTATCGACTTGTGGTACTCCTTGAGCGTCGTCGCGCCTACGCACTGCACCTCCCCGCGGGCGAGCGCGGGCTTGAGTATGTTGGCGGCGTCCATCGCGCCCTCCGCACCGCCGGCTCCAACGAGCGTGTGGATTTCGTCCAGGAACAGTATTATGTTCCCGCTTCGCCTGGTCTCGTCGACGAGTTTCTTCAGCCGCTCTTCGAACTGCCCGCGGTATTGGGTGCCTGCGACTATGCGCGCCATGTCGATGGCGACGACGCGCTTGTTCTGCATCCTCTCCGGAACCTCTCCGCGGTGTATCGCCTGCGCCAGCCCTTCCGCGACCGCCGTCTTGCCGACGCCGGCCTCGCCGATCAGAACCGCATTGTTCTTCGTTCTGCGGCTCAGTATCTGCACCACCCTGCGCAGTTCCTTTTCGCGACCAACGACCGGGTCGAGCTTGCCCTGGCGGGCAAGATCGGTGAGATCGCGTCCGAACGCGTTCACGGTCGGCGTCTTCTGAGCCTTGCCGTTCTCGCCGCGTTTCGACGGCTCCTCGCCCTCCTCGCCTTCGTGCTCCTCGTCGGCCGCCGTCTCCTGGCTGCCGGCCGCGACGAACTTCTCGACCGACACTCCGGCGTTGAACAGCAGCTGCGCCGCCGCGTTTTCGCCTTCGCGCAGCATCGCCGTCACGAGATGCGCCGTATCCACGGGGTTGCCTTCGCCGGCTTCCATCTGCGCGATGTCGAGAACCTTCCTGGTCCTCGCGGTCATCGGCAGCGCTCCCCTCTGCATCATCGCGCCCGAACCGCCGGAAATCGCGAGCTTCAGCGATTCCGCGAGTTCGTCTGTAGACAGCCCCAGCTTGACCAGCCGCCTGCACGCCTGGCAGGACGGGATTGCCAGCAGCGAAAGGAATATGTGTTCGGAGCCGATGTGATCGTGGCCGAGCTGCCTCGCGCAGCTGGCGGCGGCGTTCATTGCGTCGGTCGCGTTTTTCGAAAATGTCATTCCGGCAGCTCCTCCGCGCGTTCGTTGAGCACCACGTCCTCGAAGCGCGCGTTTGTCGCGTCGGCGCGTTCGCCGTCAATGCGGTCGCGCTCCTCGGCCGGAAGTTCGCCGTCGTCGGCCGCGATGTCGATCTCGTCGATCATGGACGTGAGTTCGCCGGCCGTGATGCCGTCGAGCAACCGTTCCGCCGCGCCGAGGCGCAGCGTCGAAAGCAGGTCGAAAAGCTCTCCGGACGAAAGCAGCCTGCAGTTCTTGAGCAGCGCCAACGCGCGTCCCAGCGCGTCGGCGAGAACCCGCGGCATCTCGTCCGCCAGGCGGGCCCGGGCGTTGCGCTCCTGGGCGATCAGGTCGCGCGCGAACCGGCGCGCCTGCTCCGGCGAACCGCAATAGTGCAGCGAATACGCATGGCCGGCGTCGCCCACCCCGGAAAGCGAGATCCCCCGAAGCTCCATTCCGATCGCCGCGGCCGCGCGCTTGACCTGCTCTATCTCTCCGATCAGATAGAGACCTTCGAGCTGCATCATCCCGTGTATCCGGAATTCGCCGGGAACCCTGTCTGAAGGGAATGTCTTCGTCGGGGCTTTGCGTTCGCGTCCGCCCTTTCCGGATTCCTGCCTGCGGCGGTCGAACTCTCCTACGATGTCGTTGAGCGCGTTCATTATCGCCCCGATCACCGGCGAGCCGTCGCCGTTCCCTCCTATTTCGGTTATCGACATCTCGACCCCGGGCGGAAGCCCGGACACCTTGCGCGTGCGCTCGCGCGCCTTCTGCCGCTTGACGCGCTCCTTGCGCGCGCACTCCTTGCAGACGTACAACTCCTCGCCGTTTCCGCGATCAGCGATCGCCGTCTCCGCGTCCTTTTCTTTGCAAATCTCGCATTTCATTTCGATACCCTCGTTCTGCCGCCGCCCGCCGGCTCCATCTTCAGCTCCGTCCTGCCGCCCAGTTTCAGCGGCACCGGATGTTCGGCGAGCCAGCGGCGGCGGAAATCCCTCCGCGCGCGTTCGCCGTCCGCGCCGGAAACCTCGATTTCCCCATCCTTCAGGTCGAGCGACAGCTCCCCGGCGCCCCGCAGATCGACCGTCGCCGCGATCGCGCGCGGTCTTTCCGCCATCGACGCGAAGACGCCGGACAGGAATTCTGCCAGCGCCACGCAGTCGTGCGTCCCGCCGCCGCGGAACTCCGCCTTCTCGCGAACCTTACGCATCCGGCCAGAGTTCGTGCGCCATCTCGCGCAGCTTGTACTTCTGTATCTTCTGCGAAGCTGTCATCGGAAACTCGTCGAGAAAATGCACGTACTTCGGTATCTTGAACCAGCTGATGCGGTCCTTGCAGTAGTCCGCAACGTCCTTTTCGGCTATCGTCGAACCGTCGGCGCGTATAACGAACGCGGCCGGCTGCTCGCCGTACTTTTTCGACGGACACCCGACGACCGCGACGTCCTTTACCCCTGGCATCGTACCGAGAAAATCCTCGACTTCCTTGGGGCTGATGTTTTCGCCGCCGCGGATGATCAAATCTTTCAGCCGCCCAGTAATGTAGTAGTCCCCTGCTCGTCCATTCGCCCGATGTCGCCTGAATGGAGCCACCCGTTTTCGTCGATGCATTTCGCGGTCTGCTCCGGCATCTTGTAGTAGCCCACCATCGTGTTGAACCCGCGGCAGCAGATCTCGCCGTCCTGCCCGATCGGCGCGAGCTGCCCGCTCTCGGGGTCGATGATCGCGACCTCGACCCCGGGCAGCGCCTGGCCGATCGTCTGGCACTTGCGCTCGGTAGACTCCTCGAAATACCGCGTCATCGTCATAACCGGACCCGACTCCGTAAGCCCGTACGGGTTGCAGATTTCGCGCATGAACATCTTCGTCTGCGCCTGCTGCATGCGGTGGACCGGGCACGCCGAGCCGGACATGATGCCTGTCCTCAACGAGCGGAAATCGAACCGGTCGAACAGCGGATGGTCGAGCATCGCGATGTACATGGTCGGCACGCCGTACGTGGCGGTGCATTTTTCCCTCTCGATCGAGGTCATCACCTGAACCGGGTCGAATTTCTCGAGAAACACCATCGTGGAGCCGTGGTTGACGCAGCTCATGACCCCGAGCACGCAACCGAAACAATGGAAAAGCGGCACCGGTATGCACACCCGGTCGCGCGAGGAGAGATTCTGGCACGCGCCTATCTAGAACCCGTCGTTGGCGATGTTCCGGTGGGTGAGCTGCACGCCCTTCGGAAAGCCGGTCGTGCCGCTCGTGTACTGCATGTTCACGACGTCGTTCACGTCGACCGTCGCCTGGCGCGCGAGATAGTCGACCTGGCTGGTCTCGCACGCGAGCGATTTGACCTCGTTGAGCGAGAACATCCCGCGGTACTTGGCGCCGCCGAGAAAGAACACGCGCTTGAGATGCGGGTAGCGTTTCGACTTCAGATCTCCGCGCGGACACTCCTTCAGCTCGGGGATGAGTTCGTTTATCACCTCCACGTAGTCGCAGTCGCGGTAGCCGTTGATCAAGAAAAGGTTCTCGGCGTCGGACTGCGAGAGCGCAAAATCGATCTCCTGACGCTTGTAGTTGATGTTGAGCGGCAGCAGAATCGCGCCGATCTTTGCGGTCGCGAACATGAGAACAACCCAGTGCGGGACGTTGGTCGCCCAGAGCGCGACCTTTTCGCCCCGCTTGACCCCGAGAGCCATGAGACCCTTGGCGACGTAGTCGACTTCTTCGGAAAACTCGTACCACGTTAGCCGGTAGTCGCGGTCGGCGTAGACGACGGCGTCGTTTTCGCCGCAGCGCGCGACGGTCTGGTCCAATAGCTGGCCGAGAGTGTATTCGCGGGTGACCGGCAGGTTGTGCCACGGCACCCCGGTGGAGACGCTTTCGCTGAACGGCGCTTTTGACGGCGCCGAACCGAACGGACTGTTTAACTGGACTTTCGACATGATGGGCGCGTATTATATCATATTTCCCGGCGTTC
>JAGDAE010000240.1 GCA_017959645.1 Kiritimatiellia bacterium | reverse complement strand
GCCGTTCGCGAAGATCGCGATCTTGCGGAGGAGCTCGTCGGGACACGACGCGCCCATCGAGCCGAGGCCGCGGCCGTCGGTGAGCGCGCGCCTGAGGAGACGCACCAGGTCGTCCTCCGAAAGCGCCTTCAGCACGAACACCTTGCATCGCGAGAGAAGTGCGGAGTTGACCTCGAACGACGGGTTCTCGGTCGTCGCGCCGACAAGGATGATGGAACCCTGCTCGACATACGGCAGGAACGCGTCCTGCTGCGCCTTGTTGAAGCGGTGTATCTCGTCGACGAAGAGGACCGTGCGCACGCCGAGGCGCCGCCCCGACTCCGCCCGCGCCATTATCTCCTTGATCTCCTTGATGCCGCTCGTGACGGCGGAGAAGTTCACGAACTCCGCCTTTGTCGCGTTCGCGACGACGTTGGCGAGGGTGGTCTTGCCCACGCCCGGCGGCCCCCAGAGGATCATCGACGGTATCTGGTCGCGCTCGATCATCTGGCGAAGCAGCCCCCCTTCTCCGACGAGATGGTCCTGGCCGACGAACTCCGAGAGGTCGTGCGGACGCATCCGAGAGGCGAGCGGCTGCTGCGCCAAGGCGGGGTCGTCGGACCCGACACCCTCGATCAACGTCATCTGCCTTCCTTGCATGGGGGTATTATACCAAATGACGCCCCGTCGCTACGACAGCGGGTCTGGGGCGAACTCGGCCTGCTCCGGCGGCGCTTCGGACGACTTGAAGTTGTCCGGCTCCTTGCGGTCGGGCTCGCGGTCGAGGAAGCGCGTCCACTCCCTGACGAAGTTCATCTTCACCTCGCCCGTCTCACCGTTGCGGTTCTTCGCGATGTCAACGTAGGCGAGAGTCAGGTCCTGCGACTCAGGGTCGTTTGAGTTGCGCGACGGCCTGCGCAGCAGGAACACGACGTCAGCGTCCTGCTCGATCGCGCCGGAGTCGCGCAGGTCCGAGAGCTTCGGCTTCTCGTACTTGTCGCCGCGCTGCTCGTTGGCGCGGGAGAGCTGCGAGAGGACGATCACCGGTATCTTCAGCTCCTTCGCCATCGCCTTTATCTGCTGCGATATCATGGAGACCTCTATCTGCCGGTTCTGCCGCGAGCCCTCCCGGCAGGTGCACAGCTGGAGGTAGTCTATCACGATCAGCTCTATGCCGTGCATGCGCTTCATGCGGCGGGCGCGGGCGCGCATGTCCATGACGTCGAGGCTCGCCGTGTCGTCGACGTAGATCGGCGCGCCCTTCAGCTCGCCCATCGCCTGCATGAGGCTGTTTGTGAGCATCTGCTTCTCGCTCTTCGGCACGAGGTCGCGGTTGAGCTGCGAAAGCACGATAACCGGCACTTTCACTTCCTTCGCCATCGCCTTTATCTGCTGGGAGATGTGGGATACCTCGATCTGCCTTCCCTGGTGCGCGTACTCGCTGCACCGGCAGAGCTGGAGATAGTCGATGACGATGAGCTCGATTCCGTGCGCTTTCTTCATTCTTCTCGCTCTGGCGCGAAGATCCATGACGTCGAGCGAGGCGGTATCGTCGACGTAGATCGGCGCGTCCTTGAGTTCGCCGACGGCCTGGAAAAGCTGTTCGGCAAGCTCGATGCGCTTGTCCTTGTGCACCATGCCGCGGTTGAGTTGCCAAGTGTTCACTCGGGCGCGGCCGGCGACCATGCGTTTCGACAGCGCCTCGACCGGCATCTCGAGCGAAAAGACCAGCACCGGATGGCGCTTGCCGCCGTCGCAGCGCACCGGGACGTTGTTCATGTCCAGACCCAGCGCGCACGATTCGGCGATGTTCATCGCGAGCGAAGTCTTTCCGACCGACGGGCGAGCGGCGATGACGATCATCTCCGACTGCTTCAGTCCCTGCAGACGCTCGTCGAGATATTTAAGTCCGGTAGACAGCCCTTCGAGACGTTTGCCGTCCGAATTGAACATGGCGTCGATTTTGCGGAAGCTGTCGGCGACGGCGTCGCTCCACGACATGGTTTTCCCGCCGTTGGCGCCGATTTCGAGAAACGCCTTTTCGGTCTCTCCTAGCACGGTCTGCGGATCGGGATAGGCGTTCTCGTCGTAGCACTTGGTGATCGTTTTGGTAGCGCGGTCGATGATCGTGCGGCGCAGCGCCTTGCCGAGAATGACATTCATGTAATACTCGGCGTGCGCTGCGGTCGGGGTCTGGTCGACGAGCGCCTGCAGATAGGCGGCCCCGCCTACCGCCTCGAGCTTTTCGCACCGTTTCAGCTCCACGGAGAGCGTAACGAAATCGAGCGGCTTCGACTGCCGGCTCAGCGACACCATTGTCGCGTATATCTCGCGGTTGCGCGGATCGTAGAACGTATCCGGCGTCACGCCGCCGGACATGCATACGTCCATCACCCGGTCGCTGTTCTGGTCGGACGAGTCAATCAGTATCGAACCGAGCACCGCGCGCTCGGCTTCGACATTGCTCGGAGGAGTCTTTACGTCGTTCATGCGCGGTATTATAGCATAATCCGTCCGCGTCCGTCCCATCCGCTCTATCGACAGATGCGAACGTTCTATCTACACGTTGTGAACATATGATCCGCTGCAGGCGCGCCAGCTCCGCCTTGCGGGAATCGATGCGTTCGTAGTCACCGTCTGCCATCAGCGGTTGAAAAGATAGACCAGCCCGACCGCCGCGCGCTCGAACATGACGAGCGCGAAAAGCAGCGGGTGGCGCAGGACTTTACGCCACTTGCCGTTCTCGAAGAACACGCCGAAGAAGCGGTAGAGGGGCGAAAACTGCCTGCGCACGGCAGGGTGACCCTTCCACTTCTCCCGGTAGGCGGCGAAACTCTTCGAATAGTACGCCTTCTTCTCGAGCATGCGGCGGAACGTCAGCCGCCGCTCGTTGTGGACGAGATGCCCTTTCAGCACGGAGCATTTCGCCCCGGTCGCGAGCACGCGAATGTCGAGTTCCCAGTCTTCGGGTCCGGCGATGAGATTCTCGTCGTAGCCGCCGGTGCGCTCAAGAACGTCTTTCCGGAAGAATCTCAGCGCGTCGATGCAAGTTCCGTCGTAGAACGAGCGCTCAAAATTCCGCGCCTTTACGCGCAGGCCGGAACCGGTCCTGACCTCGGGTATCCAGCACGCGTCGACGCCGCCGCTTTGCGCGATTTCGAGCATCTCCGAAATCGTCTCTGCCGGCAGGATCATGTCGGCGTCGAGAATCGCAACCCATTGGACGGTAGCGGCGCGCCAGCCGAAATTGCGCTGCGCGCTGCGTTCGGGTCCGCAGTCGAAAACCTTCGCGCCGAGAGATTCGGCGATCTTCTTCGTCGCGTCGGACGAGGCGTTGTCTACGACGATAATTTCGACGTCTGAGCGAAAAGCGTCGAACGCGCCGATGCAGTTGGCGATGTTCGCCTCCTCGTTGCGGGTGGTTATGACGACCGAAATTCTCAAAACCGCCTCCTCAGGCAGGCAACCGAGAGCGCTACCAGCGGATGGCATATCCACGAAACCGGAAAGCGCGCGAGGGAATCGGCGGCGAGTTCGTCTGAAAGCAGATCGCCGAGCTCGTCCAGATACTGCCATCTGGCGAGCCGCAGACGGTGCCACGTCCTCGACATCGAAATCGCCGAGAGCACCGGACTCGCCTCGCAGTACTTCCATATTTCGCCGCCGGTGCGCTCGTTGAGCCGCAACCGAAAGGCGTGGGCGTGGAAATTATGGTCCCAGCGCCGGATTTCCCCCGCCCGCGCCGCCAGCGATTCGCCGAGCTGATGGTGGCGGTAGCCGTAGAGACGGTCGGGAATCGCCGAGACGCGCTTCGCAAAAGCCATGCATTCGGAAATGAACGCCGACCCCTCCCAGAACGGCATCTTCTCGTCGAAGCGTATGGCGTTCTTCTCCAGAAGCTCGCGCCGGTACGCGCAGCGCCACACCATTCCGGGCATCTGGCGTGCAAGCAGCTTGCCGCCCCGGTTCCAGCGCCTGACGTCGTCGAACGACACGCCGAAGAACGCCGGCAGATATTTTTCGCGTACGGCGCCGTTGCCGTCGACGACTCCGGTTTCGAAACGCGGGCAGCCGCGGAAAGAGAACATGCAGACGTCGGAGCAGTCTTTCTCCATCGTCTGCATCGGAAGGCGGAAAAAGTCCTTTTCCACCGTGTCGTCGGCGTCGCAGAAAAACACGTAGTCGCCCGTCGCCTTGTCGAGCGCCCGGTTGCGCGCCCACGAAGGACCCTTGCGCTTGGTGTCTTCGACCACCAGCGTCTCGACGTCGAGACCGGCCGCCGCCGCCTCAACCGATTCCAGCGCCTGCGGGAGGAGTTCCTCGTTCTTCAGGCACGGCACTATCACGCTTATCTTCAATCTGGTATCTCGTGGGGTTTTTCGCCATGAATTCCCATGCGAACGCACGGTAGCTTTCGGCTCCCTTCGAGCGCGGATCCAGAAACACCACCGGCACGCCCATCGACGGCGCCTCGGAAACGCGGACGTTTCTGGGTATCGTGGTCTCGTATACTTTCTCGCCGAAATGCTTTCTCACCTCCGCCATCACATCCTGAGTGAGACGGGCGACGGTGTTCACCATCGTAAATACGATTCCGTTCAGCTCGAGCACAGGGTTCGCCGAGGCGCGGATGCGCTCGATCGAACCGGTTATCAGCGCAAGCCCGTCCATTGCGAGAAATTCCGCCTGGATCGGTATGAGCACGCCGTCGGCAGCGACCAGCGAACTGGTCATGACGATTCCGAGCGACGGCGGACAGTCGAGGATTATGTAGTCGAACGCGCCCGACTCGCGCACCGGCGCGAGCGCGTTCCTGATCATCTCCAGCCGGTCTTCGCGAGCGCCGAATTCGAGCTCCGCCCCCGCGAGATCGACTTCGGACGGAATCACGTTCAAGTTCTGCCATTTCGTCGGCTGGATCACGTCGGCTACCGGCTTCGCACCGGTCAGCACCGGATATATCGAAACTCCGTCCTGTTTTTCGAGCCCCAGCCCGAGCGTGGCGTGCGCCTGCGGGTCGAGATCGACCACCAGCACCGTGCGGTGGCGCGCGGACAGCGCCGCCGCCAGATTGACCACCGTCGTCGTCTTCCCCACGCCGCCCTTCTGGTTGGCGATCGCTATCGTCTTGGTTCTGCGTTCCATCTTTCAGTCCTCGTTGAAAAGCTGTCCGTTCATGTCCAGCTCGCGTATGTTCTTGCCGGCGCTGCGCCTCACCTCGTGCAGCCACAGCTCCACCAGCGCCACATCCCACGGATCATCCACCCCCTGAAGCACGGCGGCGAATCCGTCGTTCGATCCGCGCACAGCGGTCTTAACCCGTTCGGTCACGACCGCGACGGAGTCGGTCACCACCTGCTCGGAATAGTTGTCGCTCTTGAGATGGTAGCCGTAGCGCAGTATGCGCAGATTCCTCTCGTTCTCTTTTAGGAAGCGCAGATACTCCCTGGCGTCGTCGCCGAGCCCCTCGGTGGTGATATCCGAGAAATCAGGCGTCAGCACCAGCGGGCGGTGCGCTTCAAGCCGTCCTTCGCGTATTCTTACCTTGCCGGGGCAGTCGTCCAGTTCCGAAATCAGATGATAGTTGACGAGCGTGTTGCCGAACGTCTCGAGCCGGTGCGTCGGCGAGAGCACGATGCGCGTCTTTCTGGCGGCGTACCAGCGGTCGAAATCGGGATTGGAGCTCACGAAAACTCCTTTTCGAAATCGATCTCCGAAAGATCCCTGACGAGCCAGCGCTGCCCTTCGAAAGTCTGCTTCACGAGCGAGGCGCGGTCGAGAGCGACAACCTGCATGCCCGCATCGACGCCGGCTTTCACGCCGACCGTCGAATCTTCGACGACGACGCAATCCCGCGGCGGAACCGACAGAAGTTCCGCCGCTTTGAGATATCCGCTCGGGCTGGGTTTGCCCGCGGCGTATTCGCCGGCGCCAAGAACAAGCGCCACCCTGTCTTCTATCCCGCAGAGCCTGGCGGCGGCAACGACGTCGTCGTGGGGCGAACCGGATACAATGGCGCACGGAGCGAGCGCGCTCGCCTTTTTGAAAAATTCGACCGAGCTTCCGATCACCATCGACTCCGGATCGGTCGCTATGCGATCGTAAAACCCGCGAAGCTCGACCGCGTCGCGCATTGGGTCGGCCTTGCCGAGCACGGGGAACCTGCGGTGAATCTCCTCGTCGATGTCTATCCAGTTCCTACCGACCACGGCCGGCAGAATCTCTTCGAACATCGTCTCCGCTCCGCGCGAACGGACAAACTCGACGATCGCCCGCGTCCACGCCGCTTCGGTGTCGACCAGCGTCCCGTCGAGATCGAAGAGAAACGCGCCCGCCTTCATTTTCCCGCGCCGCAGCACTTTTTGTACTTCTTCCCGCTTCCGCACGGGCATGGATCGTTGCGCCCGACTTTCGGCTCTTCGCGCACGACCGGGGTCTCGCCGACAAGCTCGCCGTCGACGAACTTCCAGCCGTCCTTCTCCTTCACGAACTGCGAAACCTCGTGATGGTTGCAGAATTCGCCGCCGGCGGTGTAGGTTGCGCGGAACTCGACCGTTCCGTCTTTATCGCCCTTCCCGCCGCCAGTCGTCGAGATGATCTCGAGCCCATGCCAGCGCGAATTCTTGCTCCACGCGCGGGAGGCCGCTTCGTCGAATTCTTCCTGCGTCGCTTTGACGGAGTTGGTCTTCAGAAAACCGATGTCGCCGGACACGTAGGACGAATAGCGCGCGCGCATGAGCGCCTCGGCGGTTTCGGCCTTGACTTCCCCGGCGATGACCGGTCCGCAGCATTCTCCAAAGGTTTTGCCGCTGTTACATGGACAGTTGTCTTCGTTTTTCATGATTGGTTTTATATTTTAGCAAAAATGCGCCCGCTATGAGAAGCAGAAAAGCGCAGAAAAGAGGTTTGTCGCCAAGCCGCGTGTAGACGGTCTGGCGCGGTTCGGATTCCGCCGGGGGCAGTTCCAATGCGTCGAACATTGTCGCCTTCGCGTCGACGAGCGGTCTCGCGCCGTCCATGATCCACGTCGCCGCCCCCGCCGGCGAGACCGTTCCGCTGACGCCGGAGTTGCCGACGCGCACAATCCCGCGACCGGTTTCGACAGCGCGCGCGACCGCCTGCCAAGCATGCTGTTCCGCCTCGACCGAACGCGAAAACCAGCTGTCGTTGGTAATGAAGACGAACATGTCCGCGCCCTTTTCCGCCAGACGTCGCATCTGCGCGGAATCGGTATCTTCGTAGCAGATCGCGACACCGAGCCGCACGCCGCCGAAATCGAGACACTTGAGCTTTCCCGGCGTGCAGCTGCCGACCGGCGCGAATTTCTGCAGCGCGGGGAAAAGCTTGTCGCCGGGTATGTACTCGCCGAACGGCACGAGATGGACCTTGTCGTACACTTCAAACGCACCGGCGGAGTACAATGCGGCGGAATTGTATTCCCCGCCGTCTTCAGAGCGGCTGCCGCCGGCGAGCACGCCTCTGGCGCCGGTGCGCTCGAGCAGTTCCGCCGCAAACCGGCGAGACGCCAGCGACTCGACCGCGCCGAATTCGCAAAGCGCGCTTTCCGAAAGCACCACCAGATCCGGACGGTACGGCGCGACGTTTTCCGCGAGCTTGCGGTAGACCGTCTCCGGATTCTCCTCCCTTTCGCGGAACACGCAGGGGAAATTCCGCTGAAGCAGAGCGGTCTTGACGACACGCGGCTCGCCTTCGATTTCCGGAAGCGGCTTTGACGAACACCAGTGCACCGCCACGGCGATCGCGACCGGCAGCACGGTTTCGACCGGACGCGACCATCTCGGCCAGCCGCCGCTTTCATCCCACTTCCACATCCTTTCCGCTATCGAGGCGATCGCGCCGTTTATGAGAAACACCGTCGCCGAACAGAGATACACCCCTCCGAATGCCGCCGGCGAACCGAATCCGGCATTGACGGCCGCCACGCCGAGCTGGTTCCACGCGAAGCCTCCGAACAGCCGCGAGCGCAGCAGCTCAAGTCCGCACCAGAGAACCGGTTCTGCGACGAATATCGTCGCCAGCCGCACCGCATAGCCGCGCGTTTTCGCAAACGCCCAAAACCCGGCCGAGAGCCATCCGTAAGCCGCGAAGTACAGGGCGCAGTATGCCGAAAGCGCCGCCCAGCCGAGCGCCACGAGCGGCCACGGCCCGCCGTTCTTTACGATCGCCGGCATCCACGACAGCGTCGCGAACCAGAACAGGAATCCGTTGGCGAACCAGCGGCGCATACTGGTTTTCACGTCTGCGCGGCGCGAAAGCCACACGAGCGGAGCGAGCGCGAAAACGACGTCGGTCTTCTCGCCCATCGGCGGAAACGACGCCCACAGCAGAAATCCCGGCATAAGCCAGAAAACGCGCGCCAATTTCGCTATCGTTCCGCTCATTCCGGGCTCCAGCTCAGATCAACGCGCTCGTCGGCGCCCGACGGCACGAAAAATTCGCGCGGCGTCTTGCGCGTCGTGACATACAGCCCGTCGCGCTCGAATACCGCAAAGTCTTCCTGCTCCGCCGGCTTGACGCGAGATATGAAAAGCGGCGTCGACTGCTGCGAAAGGAATTCCACCGGATAGCCCGACTCCGCGAAATACCGCAGATTCTCCCGGCTATTCTCGGGACTGGCCACGAAACGCTTCACGCCGAGTTTCGACAAAGCCGCGAGCGCGCTGGAATTGAACGCGTAGAGGGTCCAGTCGGCGGTGATATCGTCGATTCCGAACGATTTCAGCATCCTGAGAGCGGCCAAATCGCCGACTTCCCATTTGCGGAATCCTTTCCGGATCAGCGCCTTCACCCGGTTGCGCAAAGTATTGTATTCCGGCTCCGGAGTGTACACCGGTGTCGCGACGCGGTCGCCGCCCTCGCCCATCGCGACGATGACCTCGTCCCACTCGCCAGGAGGCGTTCGCTGCCCGTCACGGATTTTGATTCTTCGCATTTTCGATTTTCTCCGATTTCGCGCGACGGCGCTCTTCGTCGGCCCTTGCCACCATCCGGCGACGCAGTTCGTTAAGCAGACTCGCCGGAACAAAAAGCCGCTCCGGATCTTCAATCTCTAGTTTACCGAGCCGGTATCCGGTTCCGCCAAGCCGCGAAAACGCCTTTCTGACGGCATCCGGGGTTTTCTCCGGATTCTTCGCGTACTCGAGCGAGCATTCGAGCGATATCCCGTTCGCCGAGATGCGATCGCGCCGAAGCTCCACCTTGACATCAAGCGTGCGAACGCCCTCGTATTCGCCCGGGCGGAACGACGGCGCGGGGAATCTGCGCCGCACCGCGTTGGACATCGAGCAGTACACGGTTGCGCCTTCGCGGATCGCTGCCGCAAGCTCTTCGCAATCCGGCACGAGCAGTTCGACGTCGGAACCGGCCGCGACCTCGAAAACGCAGTCGCGCGACATGGCTATGCGCATCTCCGAGATCCCAAACCCGACCGGCTTTCCGCCGTCAGGGGCGGCGAACTGTATTCCATCGTGCTTCTCGAGCGCGCGGGACGTGTGGAAACGCAGCCAGCCGCGTCCCTCGCGATCTTTCGCGATGCGCTTGACTTTGCCGATTGGCGTTCCCAGATGCCCAGGATTTTCGGTATCCAGAACGCTCTGCGCCGGCTTGCCGCCGAAATGGAACTTCGTCGTGCGGCGCGAAAAGACGGTTTCGAGATCCGCGACCGAAACCGACGGTTCCTTCCCGTCGAGAATGTCGCGATAGTGCTTCACGACGCTCGCGACGTAGACGGAGCTTTTCATGCGTCCTTCGATCTTCAACGATTTCACGCCGGCTTCGGCAAGCCTGCGCGCATCTTCTCCGAGACGCAGATCTTTCATAGAGAACGCGAAAATGTCGCCGCCCGACGGCGCACGGTACGGCATGCGGCAGCAATAAGCGCACTTTCCGCGGTTTCCGCTGCGGCCCTTCTCCATCGCCGAGAAAAGGCACAACCCCGACACCGAATAGCACAGTGCGCCGTGTATGAAACATTCGATTTCGATTCCTCGGCAACGCTTCGTGATCGAAGCTATTTCCCCGAGCGAAAGCTCCCGCGCGAGTACTACGCGCCGGAATCCAAAATCGCCGAGCGCGAGAACGCCCTCGAGGTTGTGTGCAACCATCTGGGTCGAAGCATGCAGAGCGAGCGACGGAAAGTTCTCGCGCACGATCGAGGCGATTCCGATATCCTGCACGATCAGCGCGTCCGGTCCGATTTCGTCGATCGCCGCCAACTCCCTTATCGCCGCGTCGAGCATGTCCTCGTCGACCAGCGTGTTGAACGCGACATATACCTTCTTCGAGTTCTTTCGCGCGAAGGCTACGGTGTTGACGAGATCTTCCAGCGAAAAATTCTTCGCGAACGCCCGCGCCGAAAATCCCGACATTCCGCAATAGACCGCGTCCGCGCCGGCGTCGAAGGCGGCGAGCGCGGTGACGAAATCCCCAGCCGGGGCGAGCAGCTCGGCGGTTTCGCAGGCGGACTCTGCATTATTCGGCATCGGC
>JAGDAE010000239.1 GCA_017959645.1 Kiritimatiellia bacterium | reverse complement strand
GAAAAAACGTACCACGACGCCATCGCGCCGGCGTCGTCGTTGCCGCAATCGCCGTCCGGCGTGTCGTTGTAGAGCCCGGTGCAGATTTCCCTCACGATCTGCTCGGTGCGTCCGGGCCGGTCGGAAAACCTGTAGAAGTACGCGATATGGTGCGACGGTTCGTTCCCGTGCGCATACTGCCCGATCAGTCCCGAAACGTCGTGCAGGAAAGACGGACCGTACACCTCGCTCGACTCGCCGAACAGCGCATCGAGCTTCTCGCCAAGCGCCGCTTTGCCGCCCAAAGCCTCGGCGAATCCCTTAGGGTCGTGCATCACGTGAAAGGTGTATTGCCACGAATTGCCCTCGGTGAAATCGTTCTCCGCCCACGGTCCGGCTCCGCAACTCTTCGGGTCGAACGGCTCCCTCCACGCGCCGGACGAATCGCGCCCGCGCGCGAAGCCGGTCGACGGGTCGAACACGTTGCGCCAGAATCCTGAGCGCTTCGCGAAAAATTCCGCATCCTCCGTCTTCCCGAGCGCCGCCGCCATCCTCGCCGCGCACGCGTCGTCGTAGGCACACTCGAGCAGCCGCGAAACCGACTCGCCGACCACCTTGCGTCCGCGTATCTGCTCCGGCAGAAGATCGAAAGGATAATATCCGTACCGGTCGAGAAGATCCCAGTCTTCCTTCAGCAGCCCCCACGTCCCGTCGCCGGACTTTAGATGGTTGCGCGTAAGCGAATCTTTTATCGCCTCATACGCCTTTTCCGCGTCGAACCCGCCTATGCCCTTCAGGTAGTTGTCGACGAGTATAGGCACGGCGTGGTGGCCGATCATGCAATGGGTGTCGCTGCCCCAGTTGTGCAGAATCGGCAGATACCCCTGCTTCTCGAAAATGTCGATGAACGATTTGCAGTACTCGCCGGTCTTCTCCGGAGCGGTTATCGTCTGCAACGGCGCGCACGAGCGGAAGATGTCCCACAGCGACAGGTTTGAATACATCGGCGCGCCGATGTCGCCGATGTCGCTCGGGTGGATCAGCGTACGGTAGTACGCCGCCTCGAAAATGCGCTTCGTCTTCGGATCGGCCTCGATCTCGATCCTGCCGAGATACTTCGCCCATTCGGCGGCGGATTTGCCGCGCACCGACTCGAACGCGAAATCGGGCATCTCCAGCGCGAGATTCCGCTGCGCACCGCGGATGGAGACCGACGAGAGCGCGACCCTGACTTCGAGAACTCCGCTTTCCGGCAGCTCGAAGCAGTACTCCCACACCTGTCCGCGCCAGGCATCCTCGGTCCGCAGCCGGCGCGCCGACACTACCGGCCTGGAAAACTCCATCGCCGCCCAGCAGTCGATCTCGCTCCACGCCGTCTGCCGGCAGTGGAGAAGCGCCGTCTCTGGAGTCTGCAGCTTCACGACGCCATCGAGGACCCTCCGCCCGAAACATCCGTCTGGACTTTCGAACGCGTAGAGCCCGTTCAGCTGCTGCACGCCCCAGTCGGCGTCGACGAGCAGATACGCCTTCCCGCCGGCGTTCTCTGGATAGGTGAAGCGGTACGCGGCGGTATGGGCGAGAGCGGACATCTCGCAACGGATGTTCCCGTCTTTGAGGGTAACCGCATAATACCCCGGCTCGGCCACTTCGGTCGGCTTGTCCATTTCGGCGCAAAGCGCGTCCGCGCCGGCAAACGGATCTTTCGACGGCAGTATTGCCGCCAGCCCCATCGACCCGCAGCCGATTCCGTAGAAGCGGTTCTGGGAAAACCTCCACAGATACCGGTCGGAATGCTGGTAGCCGCAAGTGTGCGGCCAGTCGCCGACGTATTCCTCTTTCGAGTCCGACGTGTCGGGTCCGGCCTGGACCGCTCCGAACGGCCAGGCCGCCGCCGGCGACACGTGTCCGAGACCCTGGCTGCCGATGAAAATGTCCGGCTGCGCGAAAACGCACGATGCGGCTGCGGCGGACGCGAACGCGAATAGGATTTTGCTTGCCATGCGCACATTATATCATATTTGTCGCGCGGGCGGGGCGACGGACGGAAAATTGCGCGAACCGGAATCGCCGGAATTCCAACCGCCGACGCCTGCCGGCTTGACATTGGCGGAGGGGGGGGGATTCGAACCCCCGGTGGACTTGCGCCCACACAACCTTTCCAAGGTTGCACCATCGACCACTCGGACACCCCTCCTGGACACAGGCTTCCCGTCTGGTGCCAGGAGCGGGACTCGAACCCGCACATACTCACGTATAGCAGATTTTGAGTCTGCCGCGGCTGCCATTACGCCACCCTGGCGGCACTGGAGCGGGCGAAGGGAATCGAACCCTCGTAGCCAGCTTGGAAGGCTGGAGCTCTGCCATTGAGCTACGCCCGCTTTTCCAAACGGTTGGCGGATATTATATCATATTTACGGCCGCAAAAGCAAGGGGGCCGCGGAAATTTCCGCAGCCCCCTCTTCGCCGGTGCGAACGCGCCGGTTATGCGTTCGCGTCGAGCTCGGCCATCGCCGCCTTGCGCGAGAGCTTGATGCGTCCGCGCTCGTCGACGTCGAGACACTTGACCTTTATCTTGTCGCCGACCTTGCAGATTCCATCCATCGACTTGAGGAACTTGTCGGAGAACTCCGAGATGTGGCAGAGGCCGTCCATACCCGGAAGGATCTCGACGAACGCGCCGAATTCCTTGATTCCGGTGACGGTTCCCTCGTAGATCTTTCCGGGTTCGGCGACCGCGCTTACCGCGCCGACCGCCTTCTTCGCCGCCTCCATCGACTCGAGAGACGTGGCGAAGATCGAAACCTTGCCGTCGTCGTCGATATCGATCTGCGCGCCGGTTGTCTCGACGATACCGCGGATGTTCGAACCGCCGGGGCCGATGAGCGCGCCGATCTTGTCGACCGGAATCTGCATCTCCTCGATCCGCGGAGCGTACTTGTTGAGTTCCGCGCGAGGAGCCGGAATCACGCTCTCC
Organism: Kiritimatiellia bacterium; assembly: GCA_017959645.1. GTDB lineage: Bacteria > Verrucomicrobiota > Kiritimatiellia > RFP12 > UBA1067 > UBA1067. The sequence continues at coordinate 1,080 of JAGDAE010000239.1, read as the reverse complement.
ATGAAGTCGATGATCTTAAGCCGCGCGTCGTGAGCAGCCTTGATCGCGCCCTCGACAAGATCCCACGTGAGACCGCGGAGCTTGAGGTCGACCTGGAAGCCGGTGATGCCCTTGCGGGTTCCGCCGACCTTGAAATCCATGTCGCCGCAATGGTCCTCGGCGCCGAGGATGTCGGTGACAAGCACTTTCTGCGACTGGTCCGCGTTGGTGAAAAGCCCGATCGAGATGCCGGCGACCGTACGCTTGAGCGGAACGCCGGCGTCCATGAGCGCGAGACAGCCGTTGCAGATCGAAGCCATCGACGACGAACCGTTCGATCCCATTATCTCGGAGACGACACGGATCGAATACGGAAAATCGTCCGGCAGAACCTCCGCGAGCGAACGCTCGGCGAGCGCTCCGTGCCCGATTTCGCGCCTGCCGGTCGAACCGAGACGGCCGACCTCGCCGGTGCAGTAGGGCGGGAAGTTGTAGTGGAGCATGAAACGCTTCGAGGCGTCGCCGCCGGTTACGGAATCGAGATCCTGCGCGTCCTTCTTGGTGCCGAGCGTGACCGTCGCGAACGACTGGGTCTCGCCGCGCGAGAAGATCGCGCTGCCGTGAAGTCGCGGAAACACGCCAACCTGCGCGGAAAGCGGACGTATCTCGTGCTGCGCGCGCCCGTCGATGCGCTTGCCGTGGACGAGGACGTTGTTGCGGACCGTCTCGATCTCGAGCGCGTCGAACAGATGCACGAAACCGACGGCGTCGACTTCGGGCCACTTCTCGGCCACCTTCTTGAGCAGATCCTCCTTGATCGCGGCGACCTTGCCCTGGCGCTCGAGCTTGCCCTTGATGAGCAACGCCGCCGCCAGAGCCTCTCCGCCCTCCTTGCGCATGAAGTCCATCTTGTCAGCCGGCTGCGGAACGTCGGCGATCTGCTTGTCGCTTTTGCCGAGCGCGCGGCGCATCTCGATCTGCAGATCGATGATCTTCTCCACTTCCTCGTGGGCGCGCTTCAGCGCAGCGACGAAATCCTCGTCGGATATCTCCGAAGCGGAGCCTTCCATCATCAGGAACTTGCCGCGCAGGCCGGCGTAG
>JAGDAE010000238.1 GCA_017959645.1 Kiritimatiellia bacterium | reverse complement strand
TTGGCGACCGGCTGCTTCAGGAACGGCGAGCCGGAATAAGGCGGCGCGATTCTGGCGTCGCATTCCTCGCCGTCGAAGATCGCGGCGTGGACGATGTTGCCGGCTACGGCAGCCTTCCAATTTCGCACGCTGGTTCCTACCAGCTTCTTCGTTCCGTCCGAGAACGTGAATTCCACGACCGATCTGAACGCCGGCACCTTGCCCTGGAACCCGCAGACCTGGTCGCACCACCACCCGGCGGACACCTCGGCTGCGAAAAAGTTCGTCTCGCACTGCCGGTAGAGCGGCGTCACGTCATAGGTGAACGAGCGCCGCGTCTTGTGCGCATGGGTGAAGCCGGGCTTTAGCGCCTCCTGTCCCACGCGCTTGCCGTTTAGATAGATTTCGTACACGCCGAGAGCGGTGGTCATCCACTTCACCGACTCGACTTTCGCCTCCTGGAAGTCCTCGAGCACGAACCAGCTCAGGCCGTCCGCCGCGCGCTGCGATTCCCTGATCGCATCGTCGACCGGCGTCGCGTCGGCCGCGGATATCCACTGCGAGCAGTCCCACGCGGAACCGTCGAGCGCCGCGGCCATCGGAATTTCCGGATCGCACCCCGCCAACAGCGCCGGAAGCGCCGCAAGCACCATTCTTTTCATCTCAACCCTCCTTTTTCGCGAGATTGAATTCGCACATGACCGTCGTACCCGACGGCACTTTGGATTGTATGTCGAACGAATCCGAAACCCTCTTCGAATTCGAAAGCCCCATCCCCGCACCGAAGCCCATCGAGCGTATCCAGTCGTTGGCGGTCGACGTGCCGTCCTGGCAGGCCCACTCGACGTCCTTGATGCCCGGCCCGCGGTCTTTCGCGATCACCGTCGCGCGCTCGGTGTCGAGAATGAACGTAACCGTGCCGCCGAGCGAATGGATGCAGACGTTGATCTCCAGCTCGTACGCCGCGACGGCCACTCTGCGCACGATCTTCGGGTCGACCCCGGCGTCTTTGAGCATCTTCTTTATCTCGTTCGCCGCCTTGCCGGCGCTCTGCAGATCGTTGTGGACGACCGCGAACTGCCTCATCGCGTAGAACGGCAGCGCCCCCTCGCTCCGCGCCGGCGCGTCCTGCGCCGGCGGCGACCGCCCTTCGAGCTTCGAAATCTCCCGGGTCAACTCTTTGAGCATCGCCCGCGTCACGTCGCGCTGGCTGACGATGCCCACGAGATTGCGCTCCTTGTTCAGCACCGGGAAGCGTCCGAACGTGTAGTTCTGGAAGAATTTGAGCGCGAACGCGAGCGGCATGTCCTCTTCGAGAACCACGAGATTCGTCGCCATGTGCTGCTGGACCGCATCCTGAATCCAATCCCCCTCCAGCGCCTTGATTATGTCGTTGACCGAGACGATTCCGAAAAGCCGCGACCCCTCGACGACCGGCACGCCGGAGATGTGGTTGCGCTTCATCAGATTTTGCGCGAACTTCATCGAGTCGGTCCTGACGACCGAGATGATGTTCTGCGACTTCATGACGTCCTTCACCCGCAGGCGCTGCAGAAGCTCCATAATCACGAGAGGGCTGTCCTCGGCGCCCGGAAGCGCCGCCCCGGCGCCGGCGGACGAGCGACCGTGCGCCGCGATTATCTGGTCGTCGCTGCGGCTTTCGCCGCCGGAAAGAATCTTAACCGTTTGCGGCAAGGAAGTCATGGACTCTTACGCACGATTCGTATTTGGTCAGCGGCGACGATATGAGCGGGATGCCGAGGGTGTCCGCGACCTGGCACATCGTCTGCGGCAGCGGCTTGGCGTTGTGGACAACCACGGCCATCGCGCCGACGATGTTGGCGGTTCTGATCGCCTGGTCGGACGCTAGCGAAGTGAGCAGCAGTATGTCGTCGGAATCGTCGAGCAGAACGTCGCTCATGAGATCGTTGGCGACAACGGCGCCGACCTTGCGGTCAGACGTGCCGCCGGCGACAAGAGTACCGTCGAGCGTTTTCACAATATCGGATATGTTCATGGCTGTATTATATCATATTGTCGCCGCACGCGTCTATTCTGCCCGCGCGGCGACGAGCTGCCACGGCTCGAGATCCATGGCCAGAGAACCTCCCTCCAGCCGCCGGCGAGCGCCGGTCGCCGGAAAGAACAGCGTATCCGTCTTTCTCCCCGGGAAGACGATACGCGCATCTTTTTTCGCCGTCGCACCGGTGTGCACGATCGCGTAGTATACCGCCTTTCCGCAGTCGATCTCCCTCAAGACGATCCCGTCGCCGGAGCTCCAGATGACGCGCGAACGCATCGCCGGCAGCGCGAGGAAGTTGAGGTTGAAATCCCGCGCGGCGGCCGGAAAGCCTCTCGCGAAACTGCTGCCGACGAGATAGCAGATGTTGCCGATGTCGCCGTTCGCCATCGCCGCGACCTCGAGCATCATCGATGCGCGGCCGGCCTTTTCGGTGTCGTTCATCGTATAGAAGCCGATCGATTCCTGCATATGCTCGTTCAGCGGGGAATGTTTCACGATTGTCGTCATGCCGTCGGCATCGGCATAGGCGGAGAACAGCTGCGGATCGGCCACCGAATACATGCGGTTGACCGGCATGGCCAGAGAAACCGACTTCATCTTCGGGAAGGTCGACGGGCGGTCGGCCGGGCAGGCGTGATGCCATTCCCATTCGCCCCAGGTTGGAGTCGGCGCGTCGCGGTCGGCGTCCTTCGCCGGCCCTGGCTCGGAATATTCGCCGTCGAGAAGCACGATCGCCTCCGGCAGTCCGTTGGCGGCGAGATATTTCCGCAGCGCTTCGAGAAACCCGGCCCGGCGCGCATACCACCAGTCGAGATACTTCGAATACGTCTCGCCCGACGCGCGTATCTCCTCACGCGTCGTCCCGAAGCGCGTGAGAGCCTCGTCCGAAAAACTTATCGCCCACTGGGTCGGGCGGGTGCGGAACATCGCGCCGAGGAATTTCGCGTCGTTCTTGAACCGCAGAATCGTGCCGTCGAGGAGCTTCTTCGTCTCTTCCAGCGCGCGAGGATCGGTTATGTCGATGCTCGCCTCGCTCCAGGTTATGTGCGTATAGTGTTCGCCGCCGCCGAGGGTCCGGCAGCCGTTGTTGAATTCTCGCGGACCGGACCATTCGTAGTACGGAAGAACTTCGATTCCCCTTTTGCCGGCCTCTTTGACGATTTTCTCCCAAAGATTGTCCATCTCGCGCGTCGAGCCCCACATCCAGTTTTCGGCTATCCAGTGGGGATCCCAGTGCTGGACATGTCCAAACTCGAGCAGGTCCTTCATGTAGACGTCGATTCCGAGAAACCGCATCTGGCGGAACTTGCGCCGCACCTGTCCGAGCGTGATGTTCCCGTCGCTCATCTCCTCGCGCCAGAAGATGTGCCGGAAAGGCAGGCCTTCAGGCCGGACGATTTTCGCGGCCGCTTTTTCCTCGTCTTTGATCTCGCAAAGCAGAATGCGACGGACTGCCACGCCTTGAGAAAGCGGATCGTGCCCGCGCGAATACTGCGAGACGTAGAAATCGAACCCGTCTTCGCCGCCGGCGAGCGGAGAGAACTCCATCCACCGTTCCCACCGTCCGCTCTGCGGGACGTCCAGCGATTCGACATGGTTGTCGACATACTTCGCCTTGTCGGCGTCTCCGTAGCATTTGCCGGTCGAAAAACCGCGGTCGGAACCGTTGGCGCGGTTGTGCAGAACATAGTTGCGCGGCACGTCGTCGGGATATTCGAGAACGACGACATATCCGCCGTCTTCCTTGAGGGCGCACCCTTCGCCCAGCCGGTATTTGAACCAGCTGTCCGTCTCCCCCTCCTGCACGGGCAGGTGGCGGCATTTCGAGCCGAGTATCTCGACGACGCGCGAAGATCCTTCCGGGAAATCGGCGAACGCGTGGCCGACGGACGTGCAATCGACTTCGTCCACAACCTCGACTTCGCAGAACGGAGCGATTGAAACAGCGGCAAAAAAAGCGAGAACGGCAGCGAACACTATCTTATCGTAAGCGAAAGCCCCGGAAAGAGAAAATCTGCAGACGTGCAATCGCCTATCGCGCTGAAATCGAATATAGCCGTTTCTTCTTCGGTGTTGCCGTGCGATAGCCGGTACTCGACAACGCTCTTCGGAAAGCGACGGTTTTCGTAGACCATCTCGCCGGATCCGCTTTTGAGGATTTTCCCCACATTTTCGCCTCGATGTTCGACGATCGCCGAAAGAACGAACCCGGCATTGCCGCCAAGACGCCAATCACTATCTCCGCACAGAGCGAATGGCAAAACCTCATCGAGCGACCGGGGAACACGCACACCGTCCGCCGGAACCGCGCGGGTATCGAGCGCAACCGCTGAAGCATCGCCGGAAACCACCGTCGCACAATCAGCATAGCGCAGAAACTCGTTCTCGTCTTCCGCCATCGTAACGAGCGCGTAAGAGGTCGCAAGTGTCGAGCCGTCCTGCGCTTTGGCGGCGAACAAAACGAGATTGCGATTTCCGTCGCGGTTCGTGAGCGGCAACGCGCCGATATCGAGCGAAACCCTACCTTCCGCTACCGGATGACTGCCAGCGAAAATTCCGTTCGCGTAGACGGCGACGAGTTCGGCATCGGCCGCCGCGCCGGAAAGCGAGAGTGAAAACCCGAGATCGTCCCCTGCGAGAATCACGACATCCGGCGTCGGCTCTTTGGAGTGCAGCCGGCCTGGAACGGAGCCGAAATCGAATTCGAACGCCGAGGAACCGTCGACATAAGGGTTGGTCGAACTGCAGCGCAGCGAAGAAATCGTGTCGGCGAGCGAAGTCATCCTCGCGCGCATCCATTCGATGCGGCTCTTGAGCACGGTTCGCATCCATTCCGGCTCCGAAAATTCGCCGGAGAACGCGATATGCTTCGAGACGTAAAATCCTCTCGTTGTATCGTAGACCTTTCCCGCCCAGGTCTCGGCGTTGGCATCGCCAGATTCGCGCAGATAGCCGATATATTCTTCGATAAGCCCGTCGTCGGCGACAAGACGATCGAGATAGCCGGCAATCGATTTGAATTTCTCGTACAGCTTAAGACAGAAATAAGGGTCGTCGCTCCATTCCGGATAGAAACATGTCGCCGGAGCCGAACCGCCGTATCCCTGATCTACGCCGACGTTCCAGCCGGACGAATACCATTCGTTGCGCGAAACCGAAACCGGATTGCCTTGCGCGTCCTCGGTAAACATCGCCTCGATCGATCTGCCTCCGCAACTGTTGTCGAAATCCCAGACCGGCCCCCAGATTATCTTGCCGTCGTCTCCTACGTATGCATAGCGGCTCCAGCCGTCGGATTCCACGTTAGCGGCGATCACCATCGTCAGCCAGTACGAAACCATGGAAT
>JAGDAE010000237.1 GCA_017959645.1 Kiritimatiellia bacterium | reverse complement strand
GGATTCTGCGCATATGCGTGAAAAACGCGCCGACGCTGTTCATGCTGCGGCCGCGGCTGCCGGCGATAAGACGCCGGCTGGCGGAGCTGCCGGACGCGCCGGCGAATCTGCGTCTCGTGCTGGAGATACGCGGATGATCGCGCTGGTTCTGGCCGCGACGTTCACGCGTCCGCTCGAGCGGGTGACGACGATGGATCCGGCGTTTTCGCAGACGGTGTACGACGCGAGATCGGTGAAACTCGTCTACGAGACGCCGCTCGAGGTCGACTACTATGCGAGGCCGTACCGTCTGACGGCGGGGGCGTGCGAGCTGCCGGAGGTTTCCGGCGACGGGCTCGTGTACCGGTTCAAGATGCGTTCGAAGGAGGCGACGGCCGAGGACATGGTCCGTTCGCTCGAGCGGCTGCGCGATCCGGAGACGGTTTCGCCCAACGCGTGGATGCTCGACGCCGCGGATACCATCGAGGCGGACGGCGACACCGTCGAGATACGGCTCAAAAAGCGGTTCCACTGCCTGCCGTGGCTGATGGCGATGGCTCCGGCCGCGATCGTCAAGGCGGACGGTTCGGGGACGGGGGAATACGAGCTGGCGAAGTGGCGCAAGAACCACGAGATGGTCTTCGCGCGAAAGAAGCCGGTTCCCGGCGGATTCGACACGGTGCGGTATCTGGTCGTCGACGACGTTTCGACCCAATGGCTGATGTTCCTCAAGGGCGAGGTCGATTTTCTCGGGGAGATTCCGCGCGACAACTGGGACGCGGCGATGACGGCGGAGGGGAAACTCGCCCCCGGTCTTGCCGCGCAGGGGATAGAGCTGCACACGATACCGACGCTCGAGACGATCTACGTCGGGTTCAACATGAAAGATCCGGTGGTCGGCGGGAACCGCGCGCTCCGGCAGGCGCTGAACGCCGCGTTCGACTTCCCGGCGTGGGAGAAATACTACCGCGGCAGGGTGCTCGCGGCGGACGGGCCGGTGCCGCCCGGGGTAGCGGGAAAGCTCGACGCGCCGTTCGGCTATTCGTTCGATCCGGAAAAGGCGAAAGCGCTGCTCGCGGAGGCGGGATACCCCGGAGGAATCGACCCGAAGACCGGGAGGCGGCTCGTGCTTACGCTGTCAATGGGGCGCGCGAGCCAGGACAGCCGCGAGTCGGGAGAGCTTCTGGCGTCGTTCTACGAGCGCATCGGGGTAAAGCTGGAGCTGAAGTTCCTGACGTGGGACGCGTTCGTGAGGGCGGTCAACGACGGGCGCACCCAGATGTACAGAATCGGCTGGGTCGGGGACTATCCGGACGCGCAGAACTTTCTGCAGCTGTTCCATTCGAAGAATATGCCGCCGGGTCCGAACCACAGCGCATATTCGAACGCGGAGTTCGACCGCGAATACGATTTGGCGACGGAGGCGAGGAGCGAAGAGGAGCGCAACGCGCATTGGCGGCGCTGCCAGGAGATAGTGCGCGAGGACTGTCCGTGGGTGTTCGCGAACTTCAATCTCGCCAGTTCGCTCGTGCGCCCGCGCGTCGGCAATTATGTCGCGAGCGATTTTCCGTACGGACAGGAACGTTATCTGAAAGCGAGGGACGGCAGATGAAAACGCTTTACATCGAACGTTCGACCGGCGAATGCAGGAACGGCGACTGGGTTTCGAAACTCGATCTCGACGGCGTCGGGAGAATCGTAGTGGGGACGGGTCCGGGCAGCTTCGCGGGGATACGCTCCGCGCTGGCGTTCGCCCAAGGGTATTCGATCGGGTCGGGATGCGAGGTTCTGGGGATGCCGTCGGCTTGCGCGCTCGCTGACGGCGGGCGGCTAGCGGCGATCGGCGACGCGCGGCGCGGCAAGTTCTGGATCGCGCTTTTCGACGGCATGCGTCTCGAAAAGCCGATCTTCCAGACAGAGGCGGAAAGCCTTTTCGAGCAGGTTCCCGCCGGCGCACGGGTGGTCACGCCGGACGAAGAGCGGATCGGAGAGAAGCTCTCGGAGATTTTCGGCGAGCGCTATGCCGGCGGCAGAAAACCGACGCCGGAGGGGCTGGAGAGATTCGCGGCGGCGAATCCTGGCGTTCTCGCGAAAGAACCGCTGCCGATCTACCTGAACCCGGCGGTGAGACCGTGAAGAAGCTCAAGATAACGGTGACGGCGGGGCCGACGAGGGAATATCTCGACCCGGTGAGATTCCTGTCGAATCCGTCGACGGGGAAAATGGGTTTCGCCGTCGCCCGCGCCGCCGCCGAACGCGGACACGAAGTGACGCTCGTCGCCGGACCCGTCGCGCTCAAGACCCCGAAAGGCGTCAGGAGAATCGATGTCGTATCGGCCCGCGAGATGGCGGCGGCGGTCGGAGCGTCGCAGGGGGACGTTCTCGTCGCGGTCGCGGCGGTGGCCGACTGGCGTCCGCGCAAACGCGCGGCGAAGAAACTGAAAAAGCGCGATATGGCGGGAGTGCTCGAGCTGGTCCGCAATCCCGACATACTGAAGACGGCGGAATTCCCGGTCAAGATCGGCTTTGCGGCCGAGACCGGCGACCCGGCGCCGGAGGCGGTGCGCAAGTGCCGCGAGAAGAAACTGGCGATGATCGTCGCCAACGACGTATCCGAGGCCGGAAGCGGATTCGGCGCGGACACGAACCGCGTCGCGCTGTGCAGGGCGGACGGGACGGTAGAACGCCTGCCGAAGATGTCCAAGCTCGCCGTGGCGCGCAGAATAGCGAGGGAATGTGAAAACCTTCGTGCTTAACGGCTGGGCGGCCGGCGAGGACGCGTGGAAACTCTGCGCTTTCCGGCGCGAGCGGATATTCTCGTACGTCGAACAGCTCGACGGGTTGCCCGAAAAGGCGATCGCGGAATGCGACGAAGACGTTCTCGCCGTCGGCTGGTCGATGGGCGGCTCCGGGGCGCTCAGGATGTTTCTCGAATTTCCGGACAAGGTGCGCGCGCTGGTTCTTGTCGCCGCGACCGCGAGAATGATGAAGGACGAAAACTGGCCGGGAATGTCGGAACGCCGGCTGGAGGCGCTGAGGCGCGGGCTCGAGATCACTCGTGGCGAAGGGTTCTTCGGGCCGGCAGAAGGAAGACCCAATCCGTACGTGCTCGACAGCGGGGAGAATCTGGAGCGCGGACTCGGGTATCTGCGCGAAACCGATCTCCGCGCGCGGCTGGCGACGGCAGCGCGCAGGGAGGAAACGCCGGCGAGGATATTCCAGAGCGAGAAGGACGGAATAGTGAGGGCGGAGAATGCGCGGCATCTCGCGGGAATCTTCCCGCTGTCGGAAACGACGATCGTGCCGGGATGCGAACATGCGCTGCCGGTCGCGATTCCGGACCTGATCGATTCGGCCGTCGAGGAACTTGCAGGAGGAACGAAATGAATGCATTCGTGATCGCGATGGACAACGAGGCGCAGACCGTCATCGGCAATCTCGCCGGAGCCGTAGAGGAGACGCTTTTCGGGCGGCGCGTCGTAAGAGGAAAACTGAACGGCGCCGACGTCACCGTCGTCGTCTCGGGCATAGGCATCGCCAACGCCGCCGCCGCGACCCAGCTCGCGCTGTCGTTCGCGCCGGAGACGGTGTACAACGTGGGCGTCGCGGGCGGACTTGACCCGGCGATGGAAGTAGGCGATCTCTACGAGGTGGAGAGCGCGGTGCAGTACGATTTCGATCTTACGCAGATAAACGGAACCGAGTTCGGCACGCTGAACGAGCGCGATTCGCCGTACATCCCGTTCTCGCCAAAGGGGGCGTATCCGGCGAAGATCCTAGGGTCCGGCGACCGGTTCAACGACAGCCCCGAAGACAACGCGCTGCTTCTGCGTCTCGGCGCCTCGCTCCGCGACATGGAGGGAGCGGCGATCGCCAACGTCTGCGAGAAGGCCGGGGTCGCGTGCCGGTCGCTCAAGTGCGTGAGCGACGTCTACGGCAAAGGCGCGACCGCGGGACAGTATCTCGAAAACCTCGCGAAGTGCATGAAAATTCTCGCCGAAGCGATTCCGGCGTATGTTTGAGCGGCGCGGCTATCTTCTCGACATAAGCCGGGACAGGATCCCGACGATGAAGACGCTCCGGGAAATCGTCGATCTGCTCGCCCGCTGCCGCTACAACGAATTCCAGCTCTACACCGAGCATGCGTTCGCGTATTCGCGCCATCGCGCGGTATGGGAAGAGGCCGACCCGATGACGCCGGAGGAGATACGCAAGCTCGACGCATACTGCCGTATGCAGGGAATCGAGCTGGTCGCGAACCAGAACTGCTTCGGGCACATGGAAAGGTGGCTGACCAAGCCGGAATACAACAGTCTCGCCAAATTTCCGAAGGGCGGCGCGGTGACGCCGTGGGGGGCGGTAAAAGAATATCCGACGACGCTCGATCCGGCGAATCCGGGGTCGATTGCGCTTGTCGGGGAACTGCTCGACGAACTCATGCCGAATTTTTCGTCCCCATACGTGAATGTCAACTGCGACGAGACGTTCGAGATTTCCGATCCTGAAGAGTATCTCGGTTTTCTGCTGGAGGTTTTCCGGCTCGTCAGGCGCCGCGGCAAAAGGCCGATGTTCTGGGGCGATATCGTGCTCAGACATCCGGAGCTTGTCGCGCGGCTGCCGAAAGACGCGGTCGCTCTCGACTGGGGATACGAGGCGAACCATCCTTTCGATGCGGAGACGGAGAGGTTCCGGGCGGCGGGCCTTGAGTTCTACGTTTGCCCCGGAACCAGCTCGTGGCGCAGTCTCGGCGGCAGGGTGGAGAACATGCGGTCGAATCTCGAGGCGGCGGAGCGCGCCGGCAGGCGGAACGGCGCGAAAGGATATCTCGTGACCGACTGGGGCGACGGCGGCCACTGGCAGCCGCTCGCAGCGTCGCTGCCCGGAATCGTTCTTGGCGGGGCGTTCGCGTCGACCGGCGCAAAGGC
>JAGDAE010000236.1 GCA_017959645.1 Kiritimatiellia bacterium | reverse complement strand
GCGGCGGCAATTTGCTATAATCGCACCGTAGATGAAAAGACAGCGGGAGACCCGATTGAACGACAACGCAAAGAGCGGCGGCAATTCCAGACGCCGGGCGGCGCTTGCGCTGGCAAGATGGCTCGCGACGAAGGAGTTTCCGTCCGGAATGCTTGGCGACGGACCCGAGCGCGCGTTCGCGCAGGATCTGGCGTATACGGCGATACGGCGGCTGCGTCCGCTGAGGAAGATTCTTGGGCTTTTCGCGAAGACCTGGCCGAAGGGCGAGCTGGAGGCGCTTCTGTACATAGGCGCGGCGCAATTGCTGTATATGGACGAGGTGCCGGATTTCGCGGCGGTGAGCGAGACGGTGGAGGCGGCGAAGATGTGCGCGAATCCGTCGGTGGCCCGGGTGGTGAACGGGGTTTTGCGGAACATGATACGCCGGCGCGCGGAGATCGACGCGGCGCTCGCGACTATGTCGCTGGCCGAGCGCGAGAGTTTTCCGGGCGCGATCGTGCGCAGGTGGATCGCCCGCTTCGGCGAGGAGAACGCGCAGAAGCTTTGCGTCTGGCACAATACGCCCGCGGAGACGTTTCTGGCGTATCCCGGCGGCCGGTTCGTGAAGCTCGAGCGCGGCAGGAAGGTGAGCGAGGTCGACGGATACCGCCGCGGAGAGTTCATCGTGCAGGATCCCGCGACCGCGTTGGCGACGCGGCTCGTCGACGCGCAGCCGGGGGAGAAGATACTTGACGCGTGCGCGGCGCCGGGGGGGAAATGCGTCCAGCTCGCGTGGCGCGGGGCGGAGGTGACGGCGTGCGAGGTGAATCCGCGCCGGCGGCGCACGCTCGAGGAGAATCTCGCGCGGCTTTCGCTGGCGGGGGTGAAGACGACCGGGTCGCTCGATTTCGACGGAAGCTTCGACAAGGTGCTGGCCGACGTTCCCTGTTCGAACACGGGGGTGTTTCGCCGCCGGCCCGACGCCCGCTGGAACTGGTCGGAGGAGAAGCTCGCCGCGCTCGCGAAGCTGCAGGCGCAGATACTCGACCAGACCGCGCGGCTGGTCGGGCCGGGCGGGTCGCTCGTCTATTCGACGTGCTCCAACGAGCCGGAGGAAAACCGCATGCAGATCGACGCGTTTCTCGCGCGCCATCCGGAGTTCGCGCTCGCCGGAGACTGCGAATCGCTGCCGTTCGAATCGGGGCACGACGGCGCGTACGCGGCGAGATTGGACAAAATTCGCGCTTGATGGACGGCGCGGAAAATTGATATAATTGCCGCATGGGAAAAATGCGTATACTTTGCCTGTCCGTCTTCGCGGCCTTCGCGGCTTTCGCGGTCGAAGACGAACCGGAAGAACTGAACTGGGACATCTTCGGCGGCAGCGAGACCGGCTTCGACCATTTCGTCAAGTACTGTTCGGAGAATCCGGAGTTCAAGAAGAAGCTGTTGGCCGAGAAGGCGCTCGATCCGCTCGACGAGAAGGCCGAGACGATATGGATAACGCCCGAAGCGTTCGACCGCTCGCCGGTAAAGAGCTGGGGCCTGGGCAGGGCGGGCGGCGAGACCGTGATCACGACCGGCCCCGGCCATCTGTCGGGGATATCGCGAATCGGCGTCGATATACCGAAGACCGGCCGCTACCGCATATGGGTCAAATACTGGCACGAGCAGGGAACGAGCGCGTCGTTCTCGCTCAGCATCGAAGACGGGTTCATGGCCGACGAGCCCGATCCGTGGCGCGAGTGCATCGTGGACAGGACGTCGTGGACGTTCGACTGGTGCGAACACGCGCGCAAGCAGAATCCGCTGCCGACCCACCAGGACGAGCCGACCGGGTTCATATGGGAGTCGAAGGCGCCGGTTCTTCTCGAGAAGGGCAAGATCGCGCTTTCGATCGGCGGAATGATCCACGGCGGACCCTTCGCCGCCCGCTGCATCGCCGCGGTCGTGCTTACGCGCAATCCGCTCGGCCAGCCCGAGAGGCCGGAGGGATCGGGGCCGATCATCACCGGCACGACGAGGTTCAACCGCAAGAGCCAGGAGATACGCGAGCTGTGGAAGCGCCGCCCGATGATCGCCGAGGGCAGCGGATATCTCAAGCCGTACTGGCGGGTGTGGAGAAAACAGTTCCTCGCCGATCTGCTTGACGGCAAGATGACCGGATTCGAGGCCAAGCGCATGCTCACCCACGTGTATTTCGACGAGACGAGCAACCTTCTCGGGACCCCGGCGCAGGTGCGCGACGAGAAGCTGAACATGCGCAAGCTGCTCAAAAGCATGGAGCTCAGGCACTGGACGCGCAAGGCGGAGGGCGAAGACTTCCGGCTCGACGACGAGGGGTGGACGTACGAGGACGATTCCGAGGCGTCGGGCGGCAAGATCCTGCAAGGCTCGTGGGACGACGAAGAGGCGAACGCCTACGCCGAGTTCGAGGCGCCGTCGAACGGGATGTACACGGTGTGGATACGCTACCACGAGATTCCCGGCTACAGCGCGCCGTTCGAGATGTTCATCGACGACAAGGAGGGCGACGCGATCGTGCGGCGCACGTTCTGCACCGGCGAGAAGCCGAAGGGCAAGGACGGCGAACAGAAAAGCGGCTACCGGTGGGCGAACACGCCGGTCGAACTGCCGGGCGGGCCGTTCACCGTGACGCTCTCGAAGAACAGCGAGGGGCTGACGTCGCGAAAGATCGACTCGGTGATCGTGACCGACGACAAGAAGTACGTGCCGTCGGGGGTCGGCATGGTCGTCGCCCCGCTCGACCGCAAAAAACCGTTCACGGTATGGGTGCACCAGAGTCCGTGGATAGGCTACGACCGGCTCTCGACCCCGGGCGAGCGCGACAATCTCGACCCGATAGACGTGGTCCTGCGCGAAGGCGAGGCCCAGACGATACTGCTGCTGGTGCGCAACAATTCGATGAAGATCAAAGAGGCGACGCCGGTTATCAAGCACGATCCGCTGGGGATGATCCAGTGGCGAGTGCCGGCGTTCATGCAGACGGGGTGGTACGGCTGGCAGCCGGTGCCGCTGCTCGAGCGCGACAACCTGTTCGTGCCCGGGTGCGAGACGGCGGGGCTGTGGCTGACGATTCACGGCAAGAAGGGCTTCAAGGACGAGGAGAAGCTCAAGATTTCGGTCGGCGGGCAGAACTTCGAGATGCGGCTGATCAAACTTCCGCCGTACGATCCATACACGCCGGTTCCATACGTCTTCGGCTGGGCGTCGCCGATGCCGCGGCGCATGTGCTGGGACATGTTCAAGTCGCACGGGATCAACGTCATCGGCGACATGCTCGTCGACAAGAAGGTCGCCGTCGACTACGGAGTGCGGCTGACCGTGCACCTCAACGACGCCGACGTGTCGTGGGACCACGTGAAATGGATGACCAGCCGTTTCGAGAAGGCTGGCTATTCGAAGAGCGACTGGGCGTGGAGCTTCATGGACGAGCCGGGCGACAAGTACGTCGACGGTTGGGTCGAGTGCGCAAAGACGCTCAAGGATCTCGACCCCAACATCCAGATATGGGTCAACCCCGGCGAATGGGAGGGGTGCAGCCCGAAAGCGGCCCTCAAGATGACCCCGTACGCCGACGTGTACTGTCCGTACGGCAACCACATCTGGTCGGGCGGCGTCGGCAACCCCGACTACTACAAGCAGCTCATGCGCGAACCCGACAGCGGCGTCGACTTCAAGATACTGCTTTCGTACACCACGCCGTGCTTCGCCGAGAAGGCGGCCAATTCGCCGATGGATTTCTTCTGGCTCAAGGGCTTCACCGAGAGCGCCAATCTCGACGGGTTCGCGTTCTTCGCGCTTTGCCACGCCTTCACCTACTCGAACTCGATCTGGGACGAGATCGACACCTACATGCCCGACCAGTGCGTGAACTACTATCCCGGCGTGTACAACCGGATAATCGCGACGCGCAACCTCGAGGCGATACGCGAGGCGGTGCAGCAGTGGCGCGGAACGAAGGATGACATAATCGCGACCGAGCGCGAGGCGAACGCGGCGGCGGCGAAGGCCGAGAAGAAGGAGAAGGCGGCGAGAAAGGCGCTGCGCGACCGCATTCGCAAGGTGACCAAGCCGAAGAAGAAGAAATCGGAGGACAATCCGGCCGCTAAGAACATACCGAAGCCTGACGAGCCGACGATGAAGATTCAAAAGACGGTGCAATAGGGCGGCAGAATGAAAATCTTCGCCGCCGCCGCCTTCGCCCTGGCCGCAGCCAGTCTCGGCGCCTTCGAGGACGAGCCGGACGAACTCAACTGGGACACTCTCGGCGGCACCGTCGCCGGCTTCGATCATTTCCGCGTCTGGTGCGAGGAGAATCCGGAATTCAAAAAGGAGCTTCTCGCCCTGCCGCCGCTCGGGACGCTGCCGGAGAAACCGGCGACGGCGAGAATTCTGCCGGATGATTTCGCCGATGCGAAAGTGAAGATGTGGTGGAAGGTCGAAGAAGACGGCGGCGGGAAGCTTCTGACCTGCAACGCCGGACACGACGCGGTCTCGGGTTCGACCAGGACCGGAATCGACATCCCCGCAGACGGACTCTACCGGATATGGGCGCGCTACTGGCACGAACAGGGCGGACACGCCTCGTTCGGATTCGAGCTTTGCGACGGCAGATTCGCGGACGAGACCGATTTCTCGCTCCAGACGATCGAAGACGTGTTCTACTGGCGTTTCGATTTCGCCGAATACGTCCGCCGCGCGAACCCGCCGCCGACGCGAAAGGACGAACCGTCGGGATGGGTTTGGGAATCGACGCCGCTCGTCAGGCTCGAGCGCGGCAGGAAGACGCTGACCGTGTCGGGGATAGTCCACGAAGGGCCGTACAATTCCCGCAAAATCGCGGAATTCGTGCTCACCGAAGATCCGTTCTTCATGCCGGGCGGCGCGAATCTCGAGGGGGACGGCGTTCGCGAACTGTGGGTGCGGCGTCCGCAGATATGCGAAGGGAACGCCGCCCACCGCAAGCTGTGGCGCAGGTGGAAAAAGAAATTCGTCTCCGATCTCGCCGCCGGCGCGGTTGCCGGCGTTGAGGCGGGCAGGATGGCATACATGGCCTTCTACGACGAAGAGACCAATCTCGTCGGCTCGCCGATCGAAGTCGTCGCCGAAAAGAAGCGCATGAAAGACTTTTTCGCCGGACTCGACCGCACGAGTTTCGTGAAGAAGATCGAGGGCGAAGATTTCATTCCCGGCGTACCGGGATGGGAGATCGAATACATAACCGGAACTTCGAACGGGAGGGTGGTGAGATCCAACTACGGGGGCGACGAATGCGACGCGTCTTGCCTCTTCGAGGTTCCGTCGAACGGAACGTACGCGGTCTGGATGCGCTACATGGAGACCGGCGAACATCTCGCGCCGTTCAGGCTTCTGGTGGAGACGCCCGGCGGCGAGACGCTCGCGGAGAAGACGTTTCTCGACAACAACGACAATGGCCACGGCTACGGCGGCTGGATATGGGAGAGTCTCGAAGTTCCGCTCGAGGCCGGCCGCTCGCGCCTCCGCCTGCACAAGAACGGACGCGGAAAAGCCTACCGGCGCGTAGACTGCTTCGTCGTCACCGGCAAGAAGGGATGCGACCCCGGCGAAATCGGAACCGTCGTCGCCCCCTACGACGGCTCGAAGCCGCTGACGGTGTGGAAGCAGGACGAAACCTGGAATGGCTACGACCGCCTTTCCGCGCCGAAACCGGGCGAGTCGCTCGCGCCGGCGACCGTTTCGCTTCGCGAAGGCGAGGTCGGCCAGATTCAGCTTCTTGTGCGCAACAACACGAAAGAGACGCTGGAGGCGACGCCCGAAATTTCCGGCGAAGGGGCGGCTTTCACGCGCTGGCGCGTGCCGGCGTACATCCAGGACGGCGGCGGCGAGTGGTGCGCGATGCCGCTTTTCGAGCGCGACGATCTGTTCGTTCCCGGCGAAGAGACGGCAGGGGTGTGGCTCACGATCGACGGTCGCAAAGAGGGCTTTCGCAGCTGCGAGACCTCCGTCGTCGTCGGCGGCGAGAGGTTCGTCTTGTCAATCGTGCGCGAAGAGCCGCTGCCGGCCAGCGTTCCGCGTCCGCTCGTGCTCGGCTGGGCCTCGCCGTACAGAACCGTCTCCTGCTGGGAGATGTTCAAGGATATCGGGATAAACGCTATAAACGAGACTGCGGTTCCGAAGGCGGATGCCGTGAAGTACGGCATACGGCTGAACCTCAGGTTCAACGACGCCAACGTCGCGCCGGAGCACGTGCGCGAAGTCGTCGGACGCTACAAGGCGCTCGGCTACGACTACGAGGACTGGGGGTGGAGCTTCATGGACGAGCCGCCGGCAGGCGAGATCGATAAATGGCTCGAATGCGCGTACGCGATGAAGGAGATCGACGAAAACGTCAAGATCTGGGTGAACCCGGGCGAGGGGAGTATCGAGTACGCGGCCTGTTGCCTCAATATCGTCGATTGCGCCGACTACTACTGCCCGGCGATACAGCATTTCGCGACGGACGGCTGGCGCAACGAGATCTACAACGACATGATCCATCGCCGCGATCCGGAAGTGTCGTTCGACATTCTCATGAGCTATTCGACGCCGTGTTTCGCCGAAAAGGCTCCGTCCGCGCCGCTCGATTATCTCGGCATGGGCGCTTTCGCCGCCGGCGCCGGTCTCGACGGATGGGGATTTTTCGCGCTGGCGTACGGTTTTACGTACAGCAATTCGCTCTGGGACGAAAAGAACGCCTATTACGGCGACCAGTGCGTGAACATCTATCCCGGCGCGGCGGGTCGCACAATCTCGACGCGCAACGCCGAGGCGATACGCGAGGCGGTCGCTGTCTACCGCCGCGCCCTTGCGGAAAAAGGAAAGGAGAAATGAAATGCGTGTTGTGAAAATGTTGGCGACGGCCTTTGCCGCGCTGGCCGCCGGCGCCGTCGCCGGAGCGGGCGGGACGATCTGGAGCGACAGGCCGGTCGGCGAATGGGGCTGGGACGGAATGTATCCGGTCGGCAACGGACTGATGGCGGCGATGGTCGGCGCGGACAGGACGACGCGATTGCAGATAAACCACGCCAGGATATGGTCCGGCCGCCCGCGCTGCTACGACAGGCCGGATGCGTACAGCCATCTGGCGCAGATCCGCGAAAAGGTGTTCGCCGGCGAAAAGGAGGAGGCCGGCCGACTCTGCGATGCGCATATCTTCGGCGACCCGATAACCCAGGCGGCGTACCAGCCGTGCGGCGATCTGTACGTGCATCTGAACGGGAACGTGCGCCTGCTCGACCGCCGGCTGCAGTTCGCGAAGGGACGCCATCTCGCGACGCTCGAACAGAACGGGACGAAGGTCGTCGAGGAGACGTTCGCACCGTACGGAGAGCGCGATTTCCTCTTCCACCGCGTGACGGCGGAAGAAGCGGGCGCGATAGACGCGGAGATAACGTTCGAGTGCGCGCATCCCGGTTCGGTTCCGTTCGCGCGAGGCGGTGTCATCGGCTTCGACGGCATCGTCGAGGAGGGCGGCGTAAGATTCTCCGCCCGCGCGAAGGTCTCGGTCGAAGGAGAGACGGCGAAGCTGCTCCCGCGCGATGGCGGGGGGCTGCGCGTAACCGGCGCGGATTCGGTGGAGATTCGCATAACCGCCGCCTCGAACGTCAAAAGCTGGAAGGAACTTTCCGGCGAGCCAGCCGCCGCCTGCGCAGAGGCGCTCGAGCGCATATCCGCGCGCACGTACGGCGAAATCAGGTCCGGACACGAAAAGGCGTTCGGCGACCTCTATTCGCGGGTGGAGCTCGAACTTCCGGAAAAACCGGAACTGGCGAATCTGACCACCCTCGAGCGGCTGGAGCGCCAGAGCGCCGAACGCGACGGCGCTTTCGCGGCGCTGGTCTTCGACTACGGCAGGTATCTGCTCATTTCCTGTTCGCGCCCCGACGGCGACCCGGCGAACCTGCAGGGGATATGGAACGAGAGCCGCAATCCGCCGTGGGGCTCCAAATACACCTGCAACATCAACACCGAGATGAACTATTGGCCGGCCGAGGTGTGCAATCTGGGAGAATGTCACCAGGCGCTGTTCAACGCGCTGGCCGAACTGGAGGAAAGCGGCCGGCGCACGGCCAGGACGGTCTACGGAGCAGGCGGCTGGGTCGTGCACCACAATTTCGACATGTGGCGCGGAACTTCGCCGGTCGACGGTCACGAGTGGGGAACGTGGCCGATGGGGTCGGGCTGGATGTCGCTGCATCTCTGGGAGCACTGGCGCTATACGCTCGATCGCGGATTTCTCGAAGAGAATTTCGAGCGCATCCTCGAGGCGGCGCGGTTCTACACCGAGGCGATGGTCGTGCATCCGGTCACCGGCAGTCTGGTGACGTGTCCGTCGATCTCGCCGGAGCACGGCGGCGTCGTCGCGGGCCCGGCGATGGATACGCAGATAATCCGCGCACTGTTCAAGGCCGTCCTCGAAGGGGCGGAAATCCTCGGCATGCGGAACGACGCCAGGGTGAAGAAGGTGGCTGAATGCCTGCCGCGGCTCGAGCCGGAGCACATCGGCCGCTGGGGACAACTTCAGGAATGGATCGAGGACGTCGACGACCCGAACGACACCCACCGCCACTTCTCCCATCTCTGGGCGGTCTACCCCGGCGACGAGATAACGCCCGACACGCCCGGACTTTTCGAGGCGGCGAAAAAATCGATGGTCGCGCGCGGGGACGAGGCGACGGGATGGTCGATGGGCTGGAAAATCTGCGCTTGGGCGCGCTTCCGCGACGGTGACCACGCGATGGCGATCATGGACAACCTGTTCATGCCGGCCGGCAAAGTGCGGCAGTCGGGGCTCTACGCCAACCTGCTCGACTCGCACGCGCCGTTCCAGATCGACGGCAACTTCGGCGCGACCGCGGGAATCGCCGAAATGCTGCTGCAGAGCCACCGCCGAACCCCCGACGGAAAAACCATCCTCGACATCCTGCCGGCGCTGCCGAAAGAATGGGACCGCGGTTCGGTCAAGGGACTCAAGGCGCGCGGAAATCTCACGGTCGACATCGAGTGGGAGAACGGCAAGGCGGTCAAAGTCGTCGTGACGCCGGAGAACGGAAACTACGTGATCGCCGGACAGTGACGCAATATCCGCGGACGGACGGAACATACGGCGCAGTGCGGCAATGCGTTAGTGAAAGAAGTGGTGCACGGAGAAAGAGAGGCGGCATGAGACAGGCAAAGCAGAAAAACTCTTCGGGTGACGAATTCGGGGCGGTGCCGGAAATAATCAGGGTGCATCGCGCAAACGCGCTTGTCTCTGTCAATGTTGAGCATCTGTTGACGAATTGGGAGATCGGCGGATATTCGTCTGCCAAGATAAAGCATGACGGGTGGGGAAAGTCAACCATTGACAGCCTCGTCGATTACATCCACACTCATGCGCCCGATGAGCGGGGGTATGGACGAAGCAGTCTATACAGCATGGTTGCGGTGTACGATGAATTCACGTCTCCAGATTTTACCGCGCTTGTCGCACGATATGGGGATCGAATTGTCCAGTCAGCGACTGGACAATTAGCCGATGGCAGAGTTGTCCAGCCGTCGGCTGAACTTTTTCCAGTCTCCGACCTGACAACAGTCCAGTCACCGACTGGACAAATTGCACCCATGCCAAGTGTTCTTGCTTTGACAACTTTTACGAACATCGTGGAGATATTGAATCGCGCAAGAAGCGCGCAGGAGCGTTTGTTCTATATAGTTTACGCATTTCGAGAAAAACTGAAGCTGCGAGAGCTAAGAGCGTGTCTTGTCAACGACACATATTCGTCGCTCCTTGGTGGCGACAAGAAGAACTTTTCAACGGCACTTGTCGCCTCGTATCCCGATTCACCCGTCCTGTTCAGGGACAGCGCCTTGTGGAGGTTTTGATGGGTGTTGCGTTCGTGCTATCTCGAGACGCCGGATGGCGTCTCTCCGTTGCCGTGAGTCTTCGTTCGTTATGCAGTGTATGCTACACGAGAAAGGGGATCAAAGGCAACGGCTTTTTCCCTGTTGACGGCGTCAAGGCTTTGACGTCGTTGACGTCGTATTGACGTCGTAAAGTTTTGTAAGTTGCAAAATCGCTTTTCAGCCCCTTCGAAACATTGACTTTAGTATATATAATATAAGAAATTTTGGCGCTAGGCCCGCATCGCGCACCGGATTTGATGATGTCGTAGGCCGGGCTTGAAGAAAAAGCAAAAAAGATGGGAATAAAAGTGCCTCTCGCGTCACTAAACTTATATGGTGGGGCGAGCAGGTCGCCGTCCCTTTTTCAACTCCAACCTAAAGGAAGACCAATTATGGCGAACAGGAAAATCACGTCCGTTTCTGCCTCAATGCGCATTGGCACCAACCACTCATCCGCACTCCCCGGGAATTGCGGGGAAAATTCAAGTTTTGAGTTTGGCGCCCACACGGACGGGAAAATATGATATAATATCCCCTTCGGAGGAATATCGCATATGGCAAAACTGACGTTCAAGGAGGAACTGTGCAAGGGATGCGGGCTCTGCGTGCTCGCCTGTCCCAAGCGCATTCTCGCCATTTCAAAAACGAAACTCAACCACAAGGGCCACGCCCCGGTCGAGCTGACGAAACCGCAGGAATGCGTCGGATGCGCGTCGTGCGCGCTGATGTGTCCGGATTGTGTGATCACGGTGGAGAGGTGAGAGGTAGCGGAACATGAGCGAAAAGGTATTGATGAAGGGGAACGAGGCGATCGCCGAGGCGGCGATACGCTGCGGCTGCCGGCACTATTTCGGCTACCCGATAACCCCGCAGACGGAAATCGCCGCGTACATGTCGAAGCGCATGCCGAAGATCGGCGGAACGTTTCTGCAGGCGGAGAGCGAGATCGCGGCGATCAACATGGTCTACGGGTGCGCGTCGACCGGGAAGCGGGCGATGACGTCCTCGTCGTCTCCGGGCGTGTCGCTGAAGGCGGAGGGGATGTCGTATCTGGCGGGGGCGGATCTGCCGGCGCTGATAGTGAACGTGCAGCGGGGCGGGCCGGGCCTTGGCGGCATCCAGCCGTCGCAGAGCGACTACTTCTTCATGACGCGCGGGCCGGGCCACGGCGACTTCCGCATCATCGTGCTCGCGCCGGCGACGGTGCAGGAGATGGCGGACATGACGCGTCTGGCGTTCGAGCTGGGCGAGAAGTACCGGATGCCGGCGATGCTGCTCGCGGACGGCACGATGGGGCAGATGATGGAGCCGGTTTCGCTGCCCGACGACCGCGGCACGGAATATCTCGAGAGCGGCGCGAGCGGCGATTGGGCGACGACGGGCACGCAATGCAAGCGCGCGCACCACATCGTCAATTCGCTCTACCTCAAGCCGGAAGAGCTGGAAAAGTCGAATCGCGAGCGCTTCGAGCGCTATGCGAAGCTCGAGAAGGAGGAATGCCGCTGGGAGGAGCATCTGATGGACGACGCGGAGATCTGCGTGGTCTCGGTCGGCATCACCGCCCGCGTCGCGAAGAACGCGATCGCCGCGGCGCGCAGGGAGGGGATCAAGGTCGGCATGATACGTCCGATCACGCTGTATCCCTTCCCGAAAGAGGCTCTGGCGAAGGCGGCGGCGAAGGTGAAGGGGTTCCTCACGGTCGAGCTGAACATGGGGCAGATGAACGAGGACGTGAAGCTCGCGACTGGCTGCGCGAAGCCAGTGGCGATGTGCAACCGCGTGGGCGGGATGATTCCGTCGACGGACGAGGTTCTGGAGGCGATCAGGAAGGAGGCGAAGTAAGATGGCGGTTGTTTTCAGCAAGCCGAAGGCGCTGACGGACGCGGTTCTGCACTATTGTCCGGGCTGCACGCACGGCATCGTTCACCGGCTGGTCGCGGAGGCGATCGACGAGCTCGGGATCGAGGGCAGGACGATCGGCATCGCGCCGGTCGGCTGCTCGGTGATGGCGTACGACTATTTCGCCTGCGACATGATCGAGGCGAGCCACGGGCGCGCGCCGGCGGTCGCGACCGGGGTGAAGAGGTCGCTTCCCGAAAGCGTCGTCTTCACCTACCAGGGCGACGGCGATCTCGCGTCGATCGGGCTTTGCGAGACGGTATCGACGGCGTGCCGCGGCGAGAACATAACGATAATCTTCATCAACAACGCGATCTACGGGATGACGGGCGGGCAGATGGCGCCGACGTCGCTGGTCGGGCAGGTCACGCAGACTTCGCCGTACGGGCGCGATCCGAAGACGCAGGGAATGCCGATAAGGATATGCGAGCTGCTCGCGACGCTCGACGCGCCGGCGTATCTCGAGCGCGTGGCGGTAAACTCCGTCGCGCACGTGCGCCAGGCGAAGAAGGCGATACTCAAGGCGTTCAGGAACCAGGTCGAGGGCAGGGGCTTCTCGTTGGTCGAGGTCGTTTCGACGTGCCCGACCAACTGGGGGCTTACGCCGGAGAAGGCGTGCGCGTTCGTCGAAGAGAAGATGATACCGTTCTATCCGCTCGGATGCTACAAGGACAAGGAGCAGGGAAAATGACATACGAGTGCATCATGGCCGGTTTCGGCGGACAGGGGCTTCTGTTCTCCGGCAAGGTTCTCGCGCACGCGGCGCTGATCGAGGGCAAGGAGCTTTCGTGGCTGCCGTCGTACGGTCCGGAGATGCGAGGTGGCACGTGCAACTGCTCGGTGATCGTGTCGGACGAGCCGGTCGGCTCGCCGATCATCGCGCACCCGAACATACTGATGGCGATGAACGAGCCGTCGCTCGACAAGTTCGAGGCGGCGGCGGCGGCCGGGGCGGAGGTTTTCGTCGATAGCTCGCTGATCGCGCGCAAGGTGCGCAGAGACGACGTGTGCGCGACATACGTACCGGCCACGGAGATGGCCAAGGAGATGGAGGCGACCTCGCTCGCCAACATGATACTTCTCGGCGCGATCGTGAAAAAGACTGGTTGCGTCAAATGCGAGACGGTCGCCGAGGCGCTGAAGCAGACGATTTCGGCGCGCAAGGCCGGCCTGCTCGAGCTCAACCTCAAGGCGGTCGGGCGCGGATTCGACTTCATGAACCAAGACAAATAAAATACAAAAGAAGAAAGAAAAGACCATGAGCGAAAAGAAAAAGTACGTGTATTTCTTCGGTGCCGGTCAGACCGAAGGCAACGCCGACATGCGCGAGCTTCTCGGCGG
>JAGDAE010000235.1 GCA_017959645.1 Kiritimatiellia bacterium | reverse complement strand
CGCCGCCAACGCGCGGCTGAGTCTGGAACGCATCGAAGCGTAAAGGAGAGGACATATGAATGCGATACTGGCGTCGTTGCTGGTTCTGGCCGCCGGATTCTTCAGGATCGAAGAAGACGCGGACGGAAGATGGCGGGTTTTCGATCCGGACGGAAAAGAAACGGTGCTTCTCGGCATCGACCACGTGACCGAGCGCGGACACTACTGCGAGAAGCTCGGCCGCTTCACCCATCTCGAAAAGATGCAGGCGAAATATCCCGACAAGGAAGACTGGCGCAAAGAGACGATCGCGCGGCTGAAAAGATGGGGCTTCAACATGCTCGGCGCCGGCAGTGACGAAGATCTCAAGCACCGTGGGCTTGCGCATACGGCTTTTCTTTCGATGGGCGACAGCTGGTCGATAGACCGTCCGGAGGAGTTCTGGATATGCCCGAACGAGCACCGTCCATGCAGCGCGTTCCCGAACGTGTTCCATCCCGAATGGCCGAAACACTGCGAGGAGGTCGCAGCCGAGCTTTGCCGGACCGAGCGCGACGATCCGATGCTTTTCGGATATTTCATCGACAACGAGCTGGCGTGGTGGGGGAGAGGCGAGGAGTGGGGAACGTCGAAGACCGGGCTCTACGAAGAGGCGCTGAAGCGCCCCGAAGGCCACTACGCGCGCACCGCCGCCGAGAAGATACGCGGCGAAGCCGGCGAGGAAAAGGCCGGAGAGGAATTCTTGAAAAGGGCGGCGGAGCTGTATTTCTCTACAACGACGGCGGCGATTCGCAAGGTCGATCCGAACCACCTCGTTCTCGGAGCGCGCTTCGCGGGATTGGGCGGGGCGAATCCGGTCGTGTGGGAGATCGCGGGGAAGTACACCGACCTCGTCACCTTTAACATCTACCCGTGGGCCGATCTCGACCGCAATATCGTCGTGAACGACGCATGGAACCGCAGAGAGCCGGTGCGCGACGTGTTCGAGCGATTCTACCGGCTCGTCAAGAAACCTTTTCTGATAACCGAGTGGAGCTTTCCCGCGCTGGATTCCGGCCTGCCCTGCACCTACGGCGCGGGGCAGAGATTCAGCACCCAGGCCGAACGTACCGCGGCGACCGAACTTTTCGCCAAGACAATGCTGGCGACGCCGTTTGTCGTCGGCTACGACTATTTCATGTGGGTCGACGAACCGGCGCTCGGCATCTCGTCGGCGTTTCCCGAAAATTCCAACTACGGCCTGACGAACGAAGAGGGCGAGGCGTATCCGGAAATCACCGAAATGTTCGAGCGGCTGCACCGCGACGTCCTCAAGTGGCGCTACGCGCCGTTCCCCGAGGAAAACAAGACCGCCGTACCGCGTCCGCTCGCCGGCGACATGATCCCCGGCGGGACGGTCCTCGCGCCGGTGTCGGCAGGGGGCGGAAACTATTGCGCCGGCGACGCGGAGTCGGTCGTGCTCAGAGGGTCGATAGGCGGCAGGCATCTCTTCGACGAGGTGATCTTCAACGGCGAGGTCTACGGAAACTTCAACATCCTCGTCTCGTTCAACGGCCCGTCCGGCTATCTCTGGTGCGAGACATGGAAGGTCCTTTCTGCGGAAACGGACGGCGACACGCTTGTCGTCACCGCATTCGGCGGAGAAGGGAATTCCGCATACGAAGCGAAAGTCGCCGTGCGCGTTTTCGCCGGAACCGGCAAGGCGCTGGCGGAAGTTCGTGAAATCAGGCAGACCGGCGAGAACCCGTACGGAATAGATCGCGTTTTCCTGCAGCCGAACGCGTCGTTCGCCGGCGAAGTGCCGCCTCCACGCGAGGTGCCGTCGCTCTGGAAAGCCCCGGTTCGCTCCGCTTGGCTGTCGAACGACGGACGTTTCTTCGGCGCGTACACGCGCTCGGAATCGTGCAGCGGCATGAATTTCTGGACCGATTCTTCTGGCGGAGTCCACGCCGATGCGACTTTCGGTTGCGGCGATGCGGAAGGGTTTTTCGCGATGCTCTGCGTCGGCAGAGGCGGCGAAGAAGCATGGAAGAAGGAGGTGCGTTGATGCTCAAACTGGGAATTCTCGGCTCTGGAGCCGGCTCGAACATGCAGTCGATCGTGGACGCGATCGGGAACGGCGAACTCGATGCGGAGATAAAAATCGTCCTTGCCGACGTCCCGGACGCCAAGATCCTCGAACGTGCGAAAAACCACGGCATTCCCTGCCGGTATCTCGATTGCGCGCCGTGGAAGACGAAACTCGAAGGCGCCGCCGAAGAAAAGTGCATCGGGATTCTGAAGGAAAGCGGCGTCGATACCGTAGTGCTGGCCGGCTTCATGCGCATCGTCAAGCCGAAGCTGCTCGCCGCCTTCCCGAATCGCGTCGTCAACATCCATCCCGCGCTGCTGCCGGCGTTTCCGGGCGTGCACAGCTGGACGCAGGCTCTGGACTACGGCTGCAAGGTGGCGGGCGTGACGGTGCACTTCGTGGACGCGGGGACGGATTCCGGTCCGATAATCGTACAGAAGGCGGTCGAGGTTCTCGAGGACGACACGCCCGAGACGCTGCACGCTCGCATCCAGATCCAGGAGCATGCCGCCTATCCAGAGGCGCTCCGGATAATCGCCGCCGGAAATTACGCGATCGAAGGGCGCCGCGTGAAAATCGCGAAATCCTGACCGGCCGCCGGAACCGCTGCCGAAAAATTATCCAATTTCGCCATTGACGCGAAGGCGGCGTTTTTGATATACTATCCGACCAAACCACAAGCCAGGTTAGCACAGTTGGTAGTGCGGCTCATTCGTAATGAGCAGGTCGGGGGTTCGAATCCCTTACCTGGCTCCAGCAATGGCGGGAGTAGATCAATTGGTTAGATCAACAGATTGTGATTCTGTGGGTTGCGGGTTCGAGTCCCGTCTCCTGCCCCAGAAAGGAACGGAAAGTGACTGTTGTTCAGACGCTGATAGATTTGCAGGAGGTCGACGGCCGCATTCGCGAGCTCGAGCTTGAACTCAAGGACCTTCCGCGTCGCAAGGCGCTCGAAACCGCCCGTCTCAACGGGGTTACCGCCGATCTGCAGGCGGCGAAGACCAATCAGGAAAAGGCAAACCAGCGCGTCAGAGAGCTGGAAGACGACGCCAAGGCGCTGAAGGACAAGATACAGCAGCTGAAGGTGTCGCAGATGGGGCTCAAAACCAACAAGGAATATCAGGATTTTTCGATACAGATCGATCTGGTTTCCCACGATCTCGAGACTACCGAGAACAACCAGCTCGCCGCGATGGACGATCTTCCTTCGGCGGAGGCCCGCATCAAAGATGCGCAGGAAAAGTTCGATGCGGCCGCAGGCGGCGTGAAAGCATACTGCGACGAGATCGACGAGCGCATAGCGGCGGTTTCGGCCGAGCTCGCGCAGGCGCAGAAGGAACGCGCCGAGAAGGCGAAGCTGGTTACCGATCCGCGCTTCATGCTATACTACGAACGGCTGCGCACGAAGCGCTGGCCGGTGGTCGTGCAGTTGACACGCGAAGGGGTGTGCGACGGGTGCCATCTCGTCCAGCCGCCGAGCGTGTCGCAGATGGTCGACCACAATACGGGACTTGTCGCGTGCACTATGTGCGGGCGCATCCTGTATCGCGATATTTGACATCTTTCTCCCGGGGCGGCGCGCGAGCGACCGGTCGCTGCCGCAAGGCAGAGGAAAGTCCGGACTCCACAGGGCAGGGGATCCGTCCGTCAAGGACGGAAGACGCGGGGAAATCCCGCGTGATGGAAAGTGCCGCAGAAAACAGACAGCCCCGCGAGGGGTGATGGTGAAATGGCGAGGCAAGAGCTCACCGGGACGGCTGAAACGACGTCCGCACGGCAAACCCTCCCCGGAGCAAGATCGAATAGGCGGTCGAACGGGGTGCCCCTCCGGTTGGCGATCGGCGACGATTGCCATCAGACCGCGGGTTGATCGCTCAGATGAATGATCGGAGTTCCCGCAAGGGGATGAACAGAATCCGGCTTACTCGCCACGCGCCGCCTCGGGAGAATTTTTCGCCGCCGCAGAGTGCCGCCGAGGAGGCCCGGCCTCTGTTCCTCTTGTGGAGGTTCAGGCCTGCCTTTGTTGAGTGTGTCTATTATGTGCAAATCGCGGCGGCACGCTTACCCCATTTTCCCACGCTTACCCCATTGACAGCGGAAGGAAAAAAGCGTAGAATGTTCGCGTAACATTGAGACAAGGGGCAAAATCGGCAAACAGAAAGGCATAGACATGAAAAGAGTTCTAGTCGCAGTCATCGTGGCAGCAGTTGGCATGGCTGCCAACGCCTGGACAGTACGTCCCGGTCTGCAGATGGCGAGAACCGGCGACCCCGACGGAGACCCGGCGCGCGTTTGGATAAACCATGAGTTGACGTACGATGGTCGCGACGTGTATGAAGCTTCGTTGATTCCTCTCGAGCTCGTGCCAGGCGCGGTGATGTGCGATACGGCGACGAGCTGGACCAACCCGTGGAGCGGCAACACCCACACGTGGACGGACGCGACGCTCGTCAGCTACCGCGGGCAGATATATCTCGAGAACGTCCAATACGGCTTCGGACAGTTCATCGACGACGGCGCGCGAATCATGATCGAAGAGACCGATCTGGTCGCCAATTTCGGCTGCGGAGGCGGAATGGAGACTTACACTCCCCCGGCGGCGGGATGGTACTATATCGACATCAGGATATTCGACAATGCCGGATCCAAGGGGCCGATGTGGCAATGGAGCGG
>JAGDAE010000234.1 GCA_017959645.1 Kiritimatiellia bacterium | reverse complement strand
GTCCTCGACGCCGGCGAGGACGCCCCGCTCCGCCTCGACCGTCACGTCATGCTTGTGCGCGTACGCGACGACCTTCTTGGTGAGCTTGATGTTCTCCTTGAACGGAAGCGACGAGCCGTCGATCATGACTGAACTGAAGCCGGAGTCGATGCAGCTCTTGCAGGTCTCGAAGCTGTCGCCGTGGTCGAGATGCAGGACGATCTGGGGCTTCTTGCACCCGAGCTCCTTCGCGTAGGCGACCGCGCCCTGGGCCATATAGCGGAGAATCGTTGGATTGGCGTACTTGCGCGCGCCCTTGGAAACCTGCATGATCACGGGCGACTTGGTCTCGACCGCCGCCTGGACGATGGCCTGCATCTGCTCCATAGTGTTGAAATTGAACGCCGGTATCGCATAGCCGCCCTTGACGGCCTTGGCGAACATCTTGCGCGTGTTTACGAGCCCGAGCTCTTTGTAGCTGATCATTTTCTGGTCCTTCCGTATTGTTCTTTTCCTGTGCCCATCCCGATCCGGATGTCGGCACCCGCGAAGGATGGTGGGCTATAGTGGATTCGGACCACTGACCTCTTCCATGTCAAGGAAGCGCTCTAACCAACTGAGCTAATAGCCCTGAAAAATTGCGCGTAGTATATCATATCGGACCGCCACCCGTCAATGGGGGTTTTCAAAATATTTTCTCCGGCAAGCGTCTTCGCCTTCTTTACCTCGATCGCTTCGTCCACTTCGCTTTCATCCCTGACCTCTACCGGTACGATAGTCGATTCAGGCCACTTTTCGTTAATACTGTGGCACAATCTATGATGAGGATTAAGGAACACGGCAGATGTTTCGACTGAATAACAGCGTCTGGGGCTTGAAACCATGCCGAGATTCTCTACCTCGCCAATCTTACGCCTGAAACCGTCAATTAACGGCTTCAAGCAATTTTGAAGTCGTTGAAGTCGTTTTGAAGCCGTAAAACTCCGAAAGTTGTCAACCAACCGCTAAAACCTATATTTTGACAAGTTTACTATATATATCATCTATAGGATTTTAGCCAAAAGCCCCAATTACATTACCAATTTGATGAAGTCGTTCCGTGCCGAATACCATATTTAGGACCTGATTATGGTATTCGCGGAAGCCCTTGTATAAAACCGGGATAGCCCTTGTATGAAATTGGGATAGCCCTTGTATAAAATCGACCTTACCCCCTTATGAATTCGCTGAACCCCCCTTATGTTTTCCGGTCAGTTGGCGAGGATGGCTCCAACGAGTCCGGCGACAACGCCAACGGTTCCGATGGCCACCCAGTCTCCGGTATGGAGCGTGGTTCCGCCGTGATGGCGGCGCGGCGGCGGCGGGGGCGCATGGTGGCGACGCGGCGCCTCGCGATGCTTCTGGGGTTTCGGCGCCTGGTGTTTCGGAGCGCGGCGCTCAGGGCGTGGAGCCGGGGCGCCACGATGTTCCCGCGCGGGCGGCGCGGCGTTTCTCGGGGGCTGGCGGGGAGCGGCGAAAGCCGTCGTGCAGAGAGTCGCGAACGCAAGGGTCGCGGCCAGCATGGTTTTGACAGTCTTGTTCATGGCACACCTTCACTTTCTTTTTCGAGGTTCTGCGGAAGACCTTCTCCCGCTTACACAAAGCAAGGCGGACGAAGACGCGTAATCTGACAGGCGCGGACGGAAAAATTTTTCAGCCGCGCCGGACGCGTTCGCCGATCGAACGGGCGACGGCGAGCGAAACGCCGGCGGCGGAAGCGATTTCGGCGTCGTCCGCCCTGGCGATCGCGGCGATCGAGCCGAACGCCTTGAAAAGTCTGGCCTTCTTCTTTTCGCCGATGCCGGGTATTTCGTCCAGCACCGATTCGCGTATGGTCTTTTCGCGCAACCTGCGGTGCAGGGTTATCGCGAAACGGTGGGCCTCGTCGCGCAGACGGGTGCAGACGAAAAGCGCCTCGCTGTCGCGCGGGAGAAGAAGATTCTCCCTGCCGTCGTCGAGGACAATCTCCTCTTGGCGCTCGGCCAGACCGACGACGGGAATGTCGCAGACGCCGATTTCGGCGAAGGCGGCCCTGGCGGCGCGAAGCTGGGTAATGCCGCCGTCGCAGACGAAAAGATCGGCTTTGGGCGAAGTTTCGAGCAGGGTGGAGCCGGGGCCGTAGCGGCGCCTCACGACTTCGGCCATCGACCGCGGATCGTCGGCGCCTTCGACGGTGCGTATCCTGAAATGGCGGTAGAAACGGCGGTCGGGCATTCCGTCGCGCGCGACGACCAGCGAAGCGACGGAATGGGTTCCGAAAAGGTTGGAGATGTCGACGCACTCGATAATCGCCGGCGGGGCGGCGAGCCCTATCGCCTGCGCAAGCTCCGCCAGCCCCTTCGCCGCGTCTTCGCGGCGCATCTCGGGCGACT
>JAGDAE010000024.1 GCA_017959645.1 Kiritimatiellia bacterium | reverse complement strand
GGTGCGGTCGGCTATCCTCGGGTGAGGCCGTATTCCAACTACGTCCTCTTCGATCCGGAGAGCGGCGGGGTGCAGTTCCGCGAGGTCGATTTCGACTTCAGGGGCTACGCGGACGCGATGAAGGCGAAGTCCATTCCGGTTCCGCCATGGATAGAAGAACGGATATATTTCTGAGAATACCGTAAGGAAGAACAGGATCTGTCTTTTAGAATTAAAACTCTGGAAAGTCTTTTGGGCGACAAGGCGCCTGAAAATTCCCTGAAATTTCCTGAAAATTCCCTGAAAATTCCTGCGCCCGAGCGCACTTGACGGCGAGGTGGATTTATGCTAAAATTGCCACCGAAATGATGGCGGAGCAACATTTGGCGATTCACGGAACAGGAGGAATCATGAAACTGACGGTTGCGTTTTGCGCGGCAATTTCCGCGTTTTCCGCAGGCGCTTGGACGGTCATGTCCGGACTGCAGCAGACGCGGACGCATTCGTGGCAGAACTTCGATCTGACGGCGGACGGGATCGACCACTATGCCGGCTCCGACATCCCGCTCGAATGTGCGCCGGGTCCGCTGATGGCCGATGTTGCGGCGTCGGCGACCAATCCGTGGACCGACAGCGTCATCGAATGGGGCTCCGGTCCGACGCTCTTCGGCTATCGCGGCGAGATCCGTCTCGAGGCGGGCAAGACGTACGTGTTCGCCCGGCACCTCGCCGGGAATGTCGGCTTCAGGCTGAAGATTGGCGATGCGACGCTTATGGAGTCCGCTTCCGGCGGTTATTCATATGCGGAACATTCGGTTGCGCAGACCGGCTGGTATGCGATCGACATCAAGATCGCCGCCGGCGAAAACGATGCGCGCGGCCCGGCCGACGGGGCTTTCGGCGGCGCAGGATTCGGTTTTGCGTGGCGCGACGACGGCATCGTCGACGAGGACGCCGCCGGCTGGGCGGCGTTGCGCGACGACGGCTCGGGCACGGTTTTGCGCCATGTCGAGTCCGCAGGCGATTCCACGCCGATTTCCGTCGTCGGCTACGAGCGCAAAGACGGGTACTACGACATCTATCTGCGCTTTTCGGATTCGCGTTTCTCGGGCGACGTGTGGATCGACATTTCGTCTCCGGCGCAGACGATCCCCGTCGGCGAGATGCCGTTCGCCGGCCAGCCGAGGACGACCGACATCGGCGTCGGCGGCGCAGCGGTCGGCGTGCAGGTCGCGTATTCCGGCGACGATCCCGCCCCATACCTGACCGTCTACTCTTCGAACACGTCCGGCAAGTATCCGCACAAGACTTGCACAAAGGCGATCTTGCTCGCCGGCGACGGCGATCTGGAGGGGCCGCCGTTCGAGGCGAGATACAACATAGATCGCCCGGTCGTGCTGAACGGACGGCTCAACATACCCATCTTCTGCCTCGACTACCGGGTAGAGAAGTTCGACGACGAGCTTGAATCGTGGCAGGCCGTGGCGGGCTTCACTTCGTCGGCGGACTATCTGTTCCGCGTCGGTCCCGACCAGTCGCTCAGGGGAGTCTCGCGCTGGCGCATCGCGTATCCGTATGGATCGGCGTCCGCAGTCTGCGGATGGACGTATTTCGAGGTC
Source organism: Kiritimatiellia bacterium (assembly GCA_017959645.1). Taxonomy (GTDB): domain Bacteria; phylum Verrucomicrobiota; class Kiritimatiellia; order RFP12; family UBA1067; genus UBA1067. The sequence goes on along the minus strand of JAGDAE010000024.1, from coordinate 12,566 downwards.
GACGCGGGCCTGCCGCTCGCGGGCGTCGCCACCGACCCCGGCGACTACGGCGCGATCTACGACGCCGTCAACGCCTTCGACGGCGATACGCGCACTTTCTACCACTCGCTGTACGGAGTCGGCTACACCGAAATATGCCTCGACCTCGGCGAAGAGAAGATGATCGGAAGCGTCAAGTACATGCCAATCTACGAATATCCGCGCCGTTTCGGGCACGGGTGCTTCCAAATCGCGAACGAGGCGGACTATTCAGACGCGGAAACTTTCTACGAGATACCCGAAGCGGAATTCGACAAAACGCTCTACCTTTACGAAGTCTCGCTCGCACGCCCGGCGAAAGGCAGATACGTGCGGTACGTCGCCGACGGCGCGACCGAATACATAAATCTCGCCGAACTGGAATTCGGCGAGTCCGACGCCGCCGTCGAGCCGGCGATCGAAGATTCCACGCCCTGGCAGACGCCTTTCGCGATAAACGGACGGCTTACCGTGCCGGTCTACGGTTCGGCCGGCGATTTCGTCCTGCAGCGTCTCGGGTCCGACGGGACGACGTGGACCAGCGTCGAAATCGCCGATTCCGGACACAACCTTGTCTACACCGTCGACAATTCGCTCGTCGGCGTCAGCCGCTGGCGCATAGGATACCGCTACTACACCGGATCGCTGCCGGAGCTGTGGCACGAGTTTTCCGTCGACGCGAGATGTCCGGCTTCGGCCACGGCCTACTCCGGATGCGTGGTCTGGACTGGCAACCCGATCTATTCGGCGGCGAGCGTGACCGACGGAATCGTCGCGACGATATTCCATCCGGCCGAACAGTATTTCGGCCAGTCCGACCAGTGGGTTGCGCTCGATTTCGCCGCTTCGCGCACCCTGACGGCGTTCTCGTACTGTCCGACCGCCGACAACTACTACTACGTCACCGGCGAGCGCACGGTCGGCTGCGTGGTGCAGTATTCGGCGAGCCGCGATTTCGCCGACGTGACGACGGTCTACACGCTCGCCGCTCCAGCCGACACCGGCAGTCTTTTCTACACGGTGGAGTTCGAAAATCCGATAAGCGCGCAGTATGTCAGGATGAAGCCCGAGCTGGATGGGATGTGGTTCAACCTCGCCGAATTCGAGTTCACCGGCTCGAGCGATTCGCCCGAGCTGTCGGTCGCCGGCGCGGACGGAGACGGGACGCCGAGGGTTTCGTTTTCGGCCCTTTACGCCGGCGCCTACGGCGTGTGCCTGTACCGTTCGACCAACCCCGACGCCGGCTTCGGACTCGTGGCCACGCTCGACGCCGGAACCGTCAGCTGGCTCGACACCGGCAATGTCAAGATCGGCGTTCCCTACTACTACCGCGCGGCGAAACGCGGTTCCGACGGCTCTCCGGGGCCGTTGAGCGCGGATTGCGCCAGCTACACGCGCTACAGATGGCTCGAGCGCAACGAACAGGGAACCGGGCTGCGGGAAGGCGTATCCCTGTACTGTCCGGGGCTCGACGAAAACTACTGGTACTGGACAACTTGGGGCTATCCGGCCGAAAAGGCGTTCGACGGCGACCCCGGCAACCCCGACATATGGATGGGTTCCTACGGCAACTACAACAACCCCGGAATCGGCGTCGATTTCGGCGAGGGGGCGCGGATACACGTCGCCAAGGTGCGCTTTCTCGCGTCGAGCGGAATCTACGATCGCTCGGGCGGACTTGCCGCGTACGGCGCGAATGAAGAGTCCGGCGTCTGGCCGTATGCCGGAACGCGCATAAGCCAGTTCACGACGCCGGTCGACATACAGCCAGGGCAATGGGTCGACGTCGACTGCGATCCGGCCGGAGCCTGGCGCTACTTCTTCATGATGCGTCCGGCCGTGGACAGCGCCTGGTACAGCTACGCGGCCGAAATCCAGTTTTGGGGCTGGGACGAGGCCGATGTCGCCGACGACGGCAGGGGTTTCTTCATTGTCGTGAGGTAGCGCCGTCCGCATCGTCATCCGCGCCGGGCGGGGTTGCAGGATTGCGGATAAAATGCTACAATATCCAGCGTTGTCAGAACACAAAACAAAGGAGCAAACATGAAAAAACTCATGGCGGCGGCCCTGGCGGCGTCGGCGATATGCGCATTCGCGGAGGAGGAACTCGAGGAAGAGGACGGTTCCCCGCTGATATGGGGTTTCGGCAACACCGGCATCTATTCCGGATACCAGCTCTACGGTTCGCTGCTGAACAAGGAGCCGACGTGGCAGACGTACGCCGAGATCAACGTCAATCTGCCGTTCGAGCTGTACGCGGGCGTCGGACTGTGGTTCAACAGCGATCTGACCTCGCGCCGCCACGACAGCTACGAGAAATTCTGCAACGAGTTCGACCCCAACGTCCACTTCGGGCGCACGTTCTGGTTCGACGACGACAGGACGTGGGGACTCGACTGGCGTTCGTCGTTCGTGTGGTACTACTATCCCCACCACGCCCACCGCTACGCGAAGACCGACACCACGATGGATTTCAACCATTCGTTCGCGCTGCTCAACCCGTTCGTGATACCGTTCGTCGACGTGGTGCGCGAATACCACGAAAACGACGCCAACCTTCTGCAGTTCGGTCTCAAGAAGCCGCTCGAGATCACCGACGAGCTGACGCTGACGGCGTCGGTCACGGCGGTGTGGCGCGAGAACCGCTACAACTGGTGCTTCCCGACGGCCGGGTTCACCGAGTTCCACAATTCCGGCATCGCGACCGTGAAGGCCGGCGTCGACGCCAATTACGCGCTCGGCTACAACTTCGGACTTTTCGCGAAGCTGTATTTCAGCTCTGTCGTCGATCCCGACCTGCGCGACGCGGCCGACAACGGCGGCAAGCGCGACTACGGCCGCTACAAAGACTTCGCCTGGGGCGGCGCCGGCGTCTACTTCAACTTCTGATGGCGTCCGCCGGCAAGAAGTACATTTCCGGCGACGAGTATCTCCGCGACATGTGGAGGCTCGCCGCCGCGGTCAGGAAAAGCGGCTGGCGGCCCGATCTGCTCGTCGCGCTGTGGCGCGGCGGCGCGCCTGTCGGGGTAGCCATGCACGAATACTTCAGGGTTTCGGGGTGGGACGTCAGGCACATTCCGCTCAAATGCTCGAGCTACACGGGAATCGGCCAGAACGCCGGCGCCGTCGAGTTCACCCACGGCGACACGGTCTTCGGAACGCTCCGCAAGGGCGACAGGGTGCTCGTCGTCGACGACGTCTTCGACACCGGCAAGACCGCGGCGGCGGTGAAGGAGCGCATCGAGCGCGCCGGCGCCGAGATGAAGATGGCCTGCGTCTACTGGAAGCCGGGCAAGAACACGACGAGTCTGGAGCCGGACTATTTCGCGAAAGACGCCGGAATGGACTGGATCGTGTTCCCCCACGAGATAGAGGGGCTCACCAAAGAGGAAATCGAACGCAAAGACCCGGTTCTCGCCGGATTGCTGCAATGTCCGGCAGACTTTTCATAATCGACCTGATGCCCTTTCTGTACAAAGGGCATTTCGTGTTTCTCAAAAACCCGCGAATGACCTCGGCGGGCGTGAACACCTCGGCGCTTCTCGGGCTGGCCAACGGGCTGCAGACGATACTGAAACGCGAAAAGCCGACCCATGCCGTGTTCGCGATGGATCCGGAAGGCCCGACTTTCAGGCACGAGGCCTACGCGCCGTACAAGGCGCAGCGCGAAAAGATGCCCGAAGACATCGCCGCGTCGATTCCGCGCGCGTTCGAGCTCGCGCAGGCGCTCGGGATTCCGGTTCTCAGGGTGGAGGGCTTCGAGGCCGACGACGTGATGGGGACGCTGGCGACGAAGGGCGCGGAGGCCGGTTTCTAGGTGTACATGGCGACGCCGGACAAGGACGCCGCCCAGCTGGCGAGGCCCGGGGTGATGCTGTACCGTCCGTCGCACGCGGGCGACGCCGCCGAGATATACGACGAGGCTAAGGTGTGCGAGCGCTGGAAGCTCGAGCGCCCGGCGCAGATGATCGACTATCTGGCGCTCGCGGGCGACGCTTCGGACAACATCCCCGACATCCGCGGGGTCGGAGAGAAGACGGCGGCGGACCTGCTTTCGAAATACGGCGACGTAGAGGGGATAATCGCGAACATCCCGAAACTCAAGGGCAAACTCGCCGAGAAGGTTTTCGCCGGGCGGGAGGATGCGAAGATATCCAAATTCCTGGCGACGATAAGGACCGACGTGCCGATCGAGCCGGACTGGGAGAAATTCCGCCTCGGCGGCGTCGACCGCGAGAAGCTCTCGGCGGTATGCGCAAAGTACGAGCTGAACCGGTTCGCGCGCGAGATTCTCGGCGCCGGAGCCGCGCCGGCGGAAGCCGCCGCCGGCGAGCGCGAGACGGCGGCGAAGAGCCTCGCCGACATTCCCCACGACTACCGCCTGATCGAGACCGAGGAGCAGGCGAAAGAGCTTCTCGAGACGCTCAAAGGCGCCGGAAAGATCGCCTTCGACACCGAGACGGCGGCGACGGAGGGGCACGGGCCGACCGAGGCGCATTTCTGCAAGATGGTCGGGTTCTCCTTCGCGATCGAGGGGGGCAAGGCGTGGTACGTGACGGCCGACCAGATCGACATTTTCCGTCCGCTCTTCGCGGACCCCGGCAAGATTTTCGTCGGCCACAACGTGAAGTTCGACCGCTCCGTCCTGCACCGCTACGGAATCGGCTTCGCCTCGGTTCCGCGCGACACCATGCTGGAACACTACTGCCTCGATGCTTCGGCGCGCCACGGGATGGACGTTCTGGCCGGACAGTACCTCGGCTACAGGCCGATACCGATAACGAAGCTCGTCGGCGAGAAGGAGCGCGGCAAGGAGCAGCTTTCGATGGCGGCGCTAAAGCCGTCCGAGATACTCGACTACGCCGCCGAAGACGCCGACGTGACGTTCAGGCTCGACGGAGTCTTGCGCAGACTCGTCGAAGAGGCGGGGTCGCTGCGCGCGCTCGAAGAGGCCGAGGAGCCGCTCGTGAAGATACTCGCCGACATGGAGCGCGAGGGGGTAAGGATCGACGTCGGCGCGCTCAAGGAATACGGACGCGAACTCGACCGCGAGATTCTCGGCTTGAGACGGAAAATTCAGGAATACGCCGATCCCGGGCTGAACGTGGACAGTCCGCGCCAGTTGGGGGAGCTGCTGTTCGGCAAACTCGCTCTCGGCGCGGGAAAGAAGACGGCGAGCGGGCAGTTCGCGACCGACGAAAAGACGCTCCAGAAGATCGCCGCCAGCCATCCGGTCGTCAATCTGATTCTCGAATACCGCGCGTGCGCGAAGCTCAAGGGGACGTATGTCGACAAACTGCCGGCGCTGATAGACGCGAACGGCCGCGTCCACACCACGTACGCGCAGGCGTTCACCGAGACCGGGCGGCTCAGCTCGTCCGACCCGAATCTGCAGAACATACCGATCAGGACCGAGCGCGGAAAGACGATACGGAAGGCGTTCGTGCCGAGAGACGAAAACCATGTTCTCGTTTCGGCCGACTATTCGCAGATCGAGCTGCGGCTGATGGCGGCGATGTCGAAGGATCCTGCGATGCTCGAGGCGTTCAGGAACGGCGAAGACATCCACCGCGACACCGCGTCGAGGGTGTACGGGATCATGCCGGAGATGGTGACGCCGGAACAGCGTTCGAAGTGCAAGATGGTGAATTTCGGCATAATCTACGGCATATCGGCGTTCGGCCTTTCCCAGCGCCTGCACATCGCGCGCGGGGAGGCGGCGAAGCTGATCGAGACGTATTTCAAGACGTACCCGAAGGTCAGAGACTACATGGAATCGGCGATCGCGAGCGCCCGCGAGAAGGGATACGCGCAGACCGTGCTCGGCCGCCGCAGGACGCTCAGGGACATCAATTCGCGCAACGCGACCGCCCGGCAGGCGGCCGAACGCGACGCGATAAACACGCCGATACAGGGCAGCGCCGCCGATCTCGTGAAAATGGCCATGGTCAAGGTCGACCGGGCGCTGAAAGCGGCGAACCTGCGCGCGAAGATGGTTCTGCAGATCCACGACGAACTGGTCTTCGACGTGCCGAAGGAGGAGACGGAGAAAGTCGTGGAGATCGTCCGGCGCGAAATGTCCGGCGCGATGGATTTCGGTGTTCCGCTCGACGTCGGCATCGGCGTCGGCGGGAATTGGCTCGAAGCACACTAAAGGAGAAAACCAAGATGAAGAACTATCTCGCAATCGATATCGGCGCAAGCTCCGGACGCCACATCGTCGGCCGCGTCGACGGAGGAAAGATAACCCTCGAGGAAGTCTACCGCTTCGACAACGGACAGATACGCAAAGACGGCCACGATTGCTGGGACATCGAAAAGCTGGTCGAATCGGTCAAGGCCGGCATCGACGAGGCGGCGAAGAAGTACGCGATCGATTCGATCGGCATCGACACGTGGGGCGTCGATTTCGTGCTGCTCGACGGGAACGGCGAGCTGTGCTCCGACGCCGTCGCCTACCGCGACGCGCGGACGGCGGGGGCGGACGCCGAGATCGAGCGCGACGTGATGACGTTCGAGGAGCTTTACTCGCGCTGCGGAATACAGAAGACGAGCTTCAACACGATCTACCAGCTCTGGGCGCTGAAAAAGGAGCATCCGGAGCAGCTCGAAAAGGCGGCGAAACTGCTGATGGTTCCGGAATACCTCAACTTCCGCCTGACCGGGAACATCGTGCACGAGGACACCGATGCGTCGACGACTTCGCTGCTCGACGCCAAGAAGAAAGACTGGGATTTCGACCTCATAGAAAAGCTCGGCCTTCCGCGCCGGATTTTCGGCAAGCTCGAGATGCCGGGCGCGACGGTCGGCGAGTACAAGGGCATGAAAGTAGTCCTGCCGGCGCTCCACGACACGGGTTCGGCCTATCTCGCCGTTCCGGCGCGCGACGACAAGGCGGTCTACCTTTCGAGCGGAACCTGGTCGCTGCTCGGAGTCGAGAATTCCGAGCCGATAACGACAAAGGCGTCGTGTCTGGCCAACTTCACGAACGAGGGCGGCGCGTGGGGACGCTACCGGTATCTGAAGAACATCATGGGGCTCTGGATGATACAGTCGATCCGCCGCGAGCTCAACGGCGTCAAATACGTCGAGGGCAAGAACGGCGACGCGACGATCGACGCGCTCAAGGAGCTTTCGGACTACGAGAAGGGACGCAAGTATTCGTTCGCCGATCTCGAGATGCTTGCGCGCGGGGCGGGCGAATACCGGGTCACGGTGGACGTCAACGACCATCGCTTCCTCAACCCCGATTCGATGATAGCGGAGGTTCTTTCGGCCGCCGCGAAGGACGGCAAGGCGCCGTCGACGGTCGGCGAGCTGATGCAGTGCGTATACCTGTCGCTCGCGGAATGCTACGCCGACGCGATCCGCAACCTTTCGGAGATCACCGGCAAGAGCTACACGTCGATCAACATCGTCGGCGGCGGCTGCCAGGACAAGTACCTGAATTCGCTGACCGCCGAGGCGACCGGGCTCGAAGTCTTCTCCGGCCCCGTCGAAGGAACGGCGATCGGCAACCTGATCGTGCAGATGATCGCCGGCGGCGAGTTCGCCGGGCTCGACGAGGCGCGCAAGGCAATCGCGAGATAAAGGCGATGAAAAGTCTTGTCTTCGCCGCCTTCGCGCTGGCGCTCGCCCAGGCCGGGGCGGACGGCTGGCCGTTCATAACCATTCGCGAAACGCTCGGGCCTACGCTGAACCCGGAGAAGTTCGAAGAGGTCATCGCGATCAACGCGAAATATCCGGGCAGCTGCGACGAATACTGGTTCTGCCACTGCGGCGGATACGATCTCGCCGACGCGAAGAAGGATCTCGAGAAGTGGCTCAGGTTCGTGCCGCTTTGCGAAAAGGCCGGCATTCAGGTCGGCTTTCAGCAGGGGGTTACGCTCGGCCACGGCGATCCCCACGCCGGCGGCGAAGATTCCACGACGGCGAAGCCGTATCCGTACAGCGACGACGCGTGGGCGAAGACCCGCGACGGTAGCAAGACATACACGCTTTGTCCGCGTTCGCCCGAGGTGCTCGAATACCAGGAAAAATACACCGCGTTGGTGTGCGAGACGCTGAATCCGTCATCCATCTGGCTCGACGACGATCTGCGCATGGGCTGCTACAAGGTCGATACGTGCTTCTGTCCGAGATGCATCGCCGCGTTCAACGAAATGACCGGCGCCGAGCATACCCGCGAAGAGATCGTCGAGCGGCTCTACGGCGGCGCGCCTTCCGATCCTCTGCGCAGGCAGTGGGTCGATTTCAACGCCAGCCAGCTCGCGCTCTTCGGCGCGGCGACCAGGCGGGGGGCGGACGCGGCGAATGCCGGCTGCCGGCTCGCGCTGCAGACCGTCTCCGCCAACGATTTCATAACCGGCTGGGACTACCGTCCGGTTCTCGAGGCGCTGAGCGGGGGCGGACGGCGCCAGGTCGGCGTGCGCGCCGGATGCGGTTTCTACGGCGAGGAGCATCCGCGCGAAATGCTCGAGAAGATGCTGGCCGTGACGCGCGAATGCGAGCGCTGCAAGACCTACGGCGGCCTCGTCGCCCAGGTGAGCTACGAAGAGGAGAACTACTACCGAGAAGTGCTCCACAAGAGCGTCGGCGCGGTCATGATCGAGTCGGCCGTCGCGCTCGCGTCCGGCTGCGATGCGCTTACTCTGTACTGGTGGGACTATTCGCGCGACGAGCCGCTGTCGTACTACGAGGAGTTCGCCTCGGAGCTTTCGCGCTGGCGTCCGTACCTCGAGCGGGTGGCGAAGGTCAACAAGTTCACGCATCTGGGCGGAATCGCCAACGATCTGCCCGACGATCTGGCCGAACGCGGCGGCAACTTCACCAGGTATTCGCCGGTCGACTTCAATCTCTCGACCGTCGGAATTCCGGTCACGGTTGAGGAGGCGAAGCCGGTGTGGATGTACCGGGCGGAGGAGGTCCCGCTAAAGTTCGCGTTTCCGTCCTACCCGACCACGGCGGAACTGGAATCGTTTCGCGATTTCATCGACCGCGAGAGCGGCGGCAGGGTGCCGGTCAGGATCGGCAAGACCCACATGATGCGGCTTTTCCCGCGCACGGACGACGAAGACCGTCTCCACGCCGTCACCTGCTGGAATCTCTCGATGGGGCCGGCGAGGAAGATTACCGTGCGTCTGCGCAATCCGGCGTCGGCGAAGTGGGTGTGGGCGCGTCCGTGCGAAGACGACGTCGCGCTCGAGGCCGTGCCGGGCGAACTCGCCGGCGAGCTCGTCGTCGAGCTGCCGGAGCTTCCCGGGTATGCGGTGGGGACGCTTTTCGCGGAATGAAGCGGTTCGTCCTTTCGCTTGACGCCGGCACGACATCCAACCGCGCGATCGTGTTCGACCGCTCCGGCTCGGTCGTCTCGGTCGCGCAGAAAGAATTCCGGCAGCGTTTTCCCAGGCCCGGCTGGGTCGAGCACGACGCCGAGGAGATTTGGCGCACCCAGCTTGCCGTCGCCAGGGAGGCGCTGGGGAAGGCGGCCGCGACGGCGGACGACATAGCGGCGATCGGAATCGCCAACCAGCGCGAGACGACCGTCATCTGGAACCGTTCAACCGGCCGCCCGGTCGCGCCGGCCATCGTCTGGCAATGCCGGCGCACCTCGGAGTACTGCGACGAACTGAAGCGCAGGGGGCTTTCGGATGAGATACGAAAACGGACCGGGCTGGTCGCCGACGCGTATTTCTCGGGCACGAAGATACGCTGGATTCTCGACAACACCCCCGGTGCGCGGGCGGCGGCAGAACGCGGCGAGCTGCTTTTCGGAACCGTCGAGAGCTGGCTCGTGTGGAATCTCACCGGCGGCAGGCGGCATGTGACCGACCGCTCAAACGCGTCGCGAACGATGATCTTCAACATCAACACCCTCGACTGGGACGACTGGATTCTCTCCGAACTCGGGATCCCGCGCCGGATGCTGCCCGAGGTTAGGCCTTCCAGCGAAATCTACGGCTTCACCGATCTGTTCGGAACCGGAATTCCGGTCGCCGGAGCCGCCGGCGACCAGCAGGCCGCTCTGTTCGGACAGTGCTGCTTCAATCCGGGCGAGGCGAAAAACACCTACGGAACCGGCTGTTTCATGCTCATGTCAACCGGCAGGGAGCCGAAGTTCTCGAAGAACGGATTGCTGACGACGGTGGCGTGGGGGCTCGGGGACGAGACCGTCTACGCGCTCGAGGGCAGCGTTTTCGTCGCTGGCGCGGCGATACAGTGGCTGCGCGACGAACTGGGGCTTGTTTCCAGCGCCGCCGAGAGCGAAACGCTGGCGCGATCGGTCGCTTCTAGCAACGGCTGCCACGTGGTTCCTGCGTTTACCGGCCTCGGCGCCCCATACTGGGACCAGTACGCGCGCGGCGCGATTCTCGGGCTGACGCGCGGGGTGAACCGCGCCCACATCGTCCGTGCCACGCTCGAGTCGCTCGCCTACCAGTCGTGCGACGTGCTTTCGGCGATGCAGGCCGACGCCGGGGTTCCGCTCGCCTCGCTCAGGGTGGATGGCGGCGCGTCGGCGAACGATTTTCTGATGCAGTTCCAGAGCGACATTTCCGGCTCGCCGGTCGAAAGGCCGGAATGCATCGAGACGACCGCGTTCGGGGCCGCGCTGCTCGCCGGTCTCGCGGTCGGTTTCTGGCAGAGCCCGGAAGAGGCGCTCGGCATACGCCGGGTCGAGCGGGTGTTCGAGCCGTCGCTGGCGGCGGCGGAAAGGGAGGCTCTTCTCGCCAGCTGGCACGAAGCGGTGGACAGGGTGCGCTCGCGCAGATTTTGAAACAAGGAGGAAAATACAATGACCAATGAAACCATCGTCGCGACCAATGCGGTCGGCAAAATATCCGCGGTTCTCGGGGAACGTCTGCGGTGCGGCGGCGAAAACATCGACGGCGCGATTTCGGCGCTTTCCGAAAAGGGCGCCCAGTTCGCGGTCGACGCGGCCGTCGCGGCCGCCGTGTTCGCCGTCGGCTGGCTTGTCATCCGCGCGATCAACGCGGTCGTATCCAAAGCGCTCGCGAAACGCGGCGCGACGCTGATGAACAGATTCGTCTGCTCGGTCGTCAGCAAATCCTGCTGGGCGGTCTTGATCGTCACCGTGCTCGGACAGCTCGGCGTCGACGTGGCTCCGCTCGTCGCCGGACTCGGTGTCACCGGTTTCATCCTCGGCTTCGCCTTCCAGGAGTCGCTCGGCAACCTCGCCTCCGGCCTCATGATCGCGCTCAACACGCCGTTCAAGATCGGCGATTTCGTCCAGGCTGCCGGGCTCGAAGGCACGATACTCGAACTCAACATGATGGCGACGGTGATGACGACCCCGGACAACAAGAAGATCGTCGTCCCCAACAAGAGCATATGGGGCGGGCCGATAATCAACTTCAGCGCGATGGAAACGCGCCGCGTCGATTTCAAGGTCGGCGTCTCCTACGGTTGCGACATCGCGAAGGCGAAAGCCCTCGCTCTCGAGGCGTTGAGGTCGGTCGAAGGCGCGATCGAAGAGCCCGCTCCGTCCGCCGAGCCGGCTTCGTTCGACGACAGCCAGGTCACCTTCAATATGCGGGTGTGGACGAAGAACGCCGACTACTGGCCGGTCTATTCCGCCGCAATGCAGAAAGTCAAGAGCGCTTTCGACGCCGGCGGAATCGAGATTCCGTTCCCGCAGATCGACATCCACACGCCCGGCGCCAAGGCTTGAAAAATTTTTGTCAGATATTCAATGCACGGTCTCCTTGCTTTATGCAGGCGCAAAAAGCTCCTCGCAGAAAGGAAACGAAAATGAAGAAGATTCTGATAACGGCAGTAGTGGCGGCGATGGCCGCCGGAGCGTTCGCCCGCCCCCATCACGGCGGTCCCGGCCCGCGCTTCGGGCACCGTCCTCCGCCGGTGATGCACCACCGTTCCCATCATCATGGCCACCATTCCGGCGGCCGGTTCTGGGGCGGTTTCGTCGGCGGCCTCGTGGGCAGCGCGATCTACGATGCGTTCACGCCTTCGACCGTGGTCGTCTCCCCGACCGTGGTCGCGACCCCGACGGTAGTGACGGCTCCGACCGTGGTTTCGACCACCCGCGTGATTTCTGCGCCGGTCACGACCGTGCAGAACGTCTGGGTCGAAGGCCGCTACGTCGACCAGGTGCAGGCGAACGGAACGGTGATCCGGGTCTGGCAGCCGGGACACTACGAGCAGATGTCGGTCGTTGTGCAGTAGTGCCGGTGCCAAAACCGCGACAGGGCGCGCGGGGAGGTTTCGTCCTCCCGGCGCGCCTTTTGGTTTTTTCTGGAAAATATATGATGGTTTTCGGAAAATAATAGGGGGTTTCGCCGAATTCATAAGGGGGTAATGGCGATTTTATATGGGCGGTTTCCCGATTTCATAGGGCGGTTTCCCGGTTTTATATAAGGGCTTGTCGGGGTTTTGCTGGGGGCGGTGTCTTTTTCACACGAAAACCGCCGACGGGGACGCCTTGCGGCGTTTGGCTTCGCAAACGGGGCTTGGCAAGCTGACGCTTTGCGCCCCGTCCGCTCGCCTAGCGTCGTCTCGAGACGCCGCCCCCC
>JAGDAE010000233.1 GCA_017959645.1 Kiritimatiellia bacterium | reverse complement strand
GTGTCGGCCTTGGCCGCTTTCGTGTCCGCCGACAGGGGGCGGCGTCTCGAGACGACGCCAGGCGAGCGGACGGGGCGGAAAGCGCCAGCTTGCCAAGCCCCGTCTGCGAAGCCAAACGCCGCAAGGCGTCCCCGTCGGCGGTTTTCGTGTGAAAAATCAACCTCCCACAGCAAACCCTAGCAAGCCCTTGTATAAAATCGGGAAACCACCCTACGAAATCGGGAAAGCGCCCATATAAAATCGCCCTTACCCCCTTATGATTTAGCCGCCCCCGATGATTTTCCGGAAACCGCTGTTCGACACTACAAAACGGGTGCGGACTCATCTCGCGCCGCGCATGAACACAACAGCGTAGAAGGTCCGCAGCAGAACCCAGACGTCCATCCACGGCGACCAGTTCAGCACGTAATAGGTGTCGAGCGCCACCCGGCGGTCGTACTGCGTGTCGCTGCGTCCGGAAACCTGCCAGAGTCCGGTTATTCCTGGCCTCACCGATGAAACCACTTTGTACGCATCTCCATAGTACGCCACTTCCTCGTCCACGATCGGACGCGGACCGATCAGCGCCATGTCGCCGGAGAAAACATTGAACAGCTGCGGCAGCTCGTCCAGCGAAGTCTTCCTGAGAAACTTCCCGAGCGCGGTCACGCGAGGATCATTCTTCAGCTTGAAGCTGCGCCGCCACTCCTCGGCAATCGCGCCACCGCGGGCGAGAAGCCGATCAAGCCGCGCGTCGGCATCCGCGTACATAGAACGGAACTTGCATACACGGAACTTCTTTCCGTTCCTGCCCAGCCGCGTCTGGAAGTAGAAGACCGGCCCGCGGCTCGTAAGTTTTATCAACAGCGGAATAAGCACGAAAAGCGGGGAGAGCACGGCAAAGGCGACGGCGGCGAAAACGGCGTCGAGAACGCGCTTCTGGAGTCTCTTCACCTTCATCCTGCCCTGATTTGTCATTTCCAGTCCGCCGATGCCGTCGAAACTGATGGCGCGCGAACCGAAAATCGGAAACGCTCGCGCCGTAGGCAGATAGTCGATATAGGTGAACCAGCCGGCGAACTCGTCCATTTGCAACCTGAAAAGCCGCTCGTCCTGGCAGGCGAGCAGGATTTTGATGTCGCGTTTCCGGGATTCGGATACGATATCCCTCAACGATCCGAGATACTTTATCCCGGCATCTTCGAATTCGCGCGCGCCCCATTCTCTGCGGCGTCGCTTCCTGCCGACGCGGCCGGTCCCGTTGAAATAGCCGACGACCTTGAAGCCGAAATACGAATCGTCCGCCAACGCCGACAGCACGCGGCGGGCCGATTCGCCTCCGCCGGAAAGAACCACCGGAATCTGCCCGATGCCTGACGCGCGCATCATCCTGCGCGCCCAGTTGCGGAACGACTGTGCGCCGACCGCGACCAGCACGCCGGAAACCGCGATGACGAAACGCGAATACCCCTCGGTCGTCTGGTAGGCGAACCCGAGAAACGCGATCACGGCAAGATGGGTAAGCATCGCCGAACCCGAAAGACGACGCAACTCCTCGACCGGCGAAAGCGGCGCGGAAGGATACATCCAGCTGCCGTTGTAGTTGTCGAATATCGCGTTGAACGAAAGAAAAAGCAGAATCGCCGGCCAGAAATCAAGATAGACAGCCGGATCGTAGCGCCCAAACCCGACCAGCCGGTAGCCGAGAACCACGACCGCCCAGATCGACGCCATGCAGAACGCATCGGCCGCGAACAACAGAATTACGCGGATTCTTCCCTGCGTGAACATCACTCAGGAAACAGGCGCGGGCAACTTTTCCGGTTCGTCGTCTTCCGGCTCTTGCTCTTCGGCCTCGTCCACATTTTCGTCGTCGCCGCCGTCTGCGTCCTCGAAAGACTCTTCCTCGTTCTCCGGCTCAATTGACTCGTCGGCGAGCTCGCCTTCCATGTCTTCGCCGGCGAAATCCTCAGACTGCCAGCCGTCCGAAACGTCTCCGGAGTCTTCAAAACCGCCAGAAGACGACGACCTCGAAGACGATCTTCCGCTCCTCTTGCCGCGCGAACTGGATGCGGCGGTCGAATCGTATCCGTCATCGCCGGAATCGACATACTCTTCGTCCCCGTTTTCTTCGTCGCTGTCGGCATTATCCTCTTCACGATCTTCAGGCAATTCGTAGTTTTCGGGATCCAGGAGATACTTCTCGGCCTCGTCGATTCCCCGCCACTCGTTGCCGGTTATATCCTCGTACGCCTCTTCCGCCTGCTTCGCGTTCGCGCGGCGGCCGGAATCCATTATGTCCACCAACGACTGCACTACTTCCACCCGCGTGTCGAACGCCTTCGCCTCGTCATCCTCGCCGTCGATCATTTCCAGCGCGGCACCCACGAGCTGGCCAGAAATCGACATGAGATGATCGCCGTTGCCGAGGGTGGCGAGCGCCGCCTTGGCGATCTTGAAACGGGCGCCGGCATCGTCTATTTCGGAAAGCGCCAGCTCCCACGCGTTTTCGGCAGCCTCAGCGACCTCCTCGTCGGCGTCGGCCATCGCCTCGGTAAGCTCGGGCAGCGCGTCCATGCCGAACCACCCGAGCGCCTCGACCGCGTTCAGCCGCACTTCGGCGTTGCCCGAAGCCATCGCCTTAGCCGCGGCTTTTGCCGTCGCCTCGAAATCGTCGCTGTCGATCGCGTTCTGCACCGCCTCCGCCAAACGCCGGTCTTCGCCCGTGAGATGGGCGAAAAGTTTCTCGGGGTCGGGAAGCGCACGCTTCCGGCGCTCTGCTCCGCCGTTGCGGACCGCACCGGCCATGGCGTCTCTCACGGCGTCCTTCGCGCTCTTGCCGGCAAACCCAGAATTCCCTTGCTTCAGGCGACGCGACATCGTCGCATCCCCTGATCCGGAAATTTTCAAGACCGCTACTATTGCGACAGCGGCAATTGCCGCAAGCAACCCAGCTATGAGCGCCTTTTTCATTGAGCCGCCGTCAATCTTCGCAAGCGTTGCAGGACGAGATTTTCGCCGCCCAGCTTTCCTTGCCTTTTATCAGTACCGATGCGTATGCGGCATCACCGATTACAACCCCGTTGACAGTAGCCCGAATCGTTTTCTCCCTGCCGCTCGGCTGCAAAGCCTTAAATTTCATCGAACCAGACACAACCCCGGTCTTTGCGTTCAATCTAGCGTTAAATCCGGACATATCAGTCCCGATCCATTTGGAAGTTTTCACCGTTATCGAATCATAGTCTGGATCTGCCGCCAGCGGCATACCAGACACGCTCTCCGGCGGATTGGCGAACACAAGCTCCATATCGGGACCAGGGTTCCCGATTCCCGCGCCAGCGCTGAAAATTGCACGCCAGTATGCGGTAAACTCGTTCTTCCCCGTCGATTTCCACGGTCTGATTGCGGTAACATTGAAAAGCCATCCGTCCTTAAACCAAATATTGCACCCGAAACCGCCTTTTTTGCCGGAATAAGCCCTTGCGTCGACCGGCAGGCAATACACCCCGTCGTCGCCGGCGATCATCTGCCCCGCAACATTGATTTTGGTTCCGTCGCCGAGTACTCCGGAAAACTTGGCCTTGCCCTTTGCCTTGATCTGGACGGTAAAAGACCCATATCCGCCAGCAAGAGCCGACGGCGAATTGGTCGGATCAAGAAC
Source organism: Kiritimatiellia bacterium (assembly GCA_017959645.1). Taxonomy (GTDB): domain Bacteria; phylum Verrucomicrobiota; class Kiritimatiellia; order RFP12; family UBA1067; genus UBA1067. The sequence continues at coordinate 4,158 of JAGDAE010000233.1, read as the reverse complement.
GAAACTCCATACACCTTGCGCAAGCCCAGCATCACGCTCTCTGGCCTCTGCGTCTTTCGCAGTGAATACATTACGCGCGCCAACTATAGAATACATCGCTTCGCCATCGATGTACGAACCCGAAAGCCCCTCGCTTCCGAATCTCAAGATTGCCGTCTGCGGACTGTTTTGGCTTTTCTTCAGTTCGATTGCCGCATATCCATCAGATGTTTTTCCCTTGAGCGTAGTCTTTTTGCCATCGACCGTTATCGTTGCCGAAACCTTGATCTCGCCTTTGGAACCCTTCTTGCCGGTTTTGGCCACTACTGTACCGACAATCATTCCGCTGGAATCTGCGAGCCAGCCGTTGTACGACTGGGCGCTGTCACCGTCAAGCCCGCCAGTTTCAGGATCGTCACAAAGCCAGCACTGCGCGTCGAGCGCTTCATTGATTATGGCATCGAGCTGTTGCAGAACATATTCTTTCGCATCGGCGGCGTCCATATATGTCACGAGCGGAACGAACCGTCCGGCTTCTGACCCGTCTGGCATGAACACGATCAGCGTAGGATAGCCGACCCTGCCGTATGTGAAATCTGCGCTGCCGTCCCACGTTTTTATCGTAACTTTCGAGGCGGATTCCAGCGCGAGATCCTGCTGCTTGCGGTACAGCCGCATGATCTCGTCGTACCCATCCTCCCGTGTCATCGAATTCTCGGCCAGATACTCGTCATCGTACAACCAGCAATTGAACCCCCATCCCGGACCGAATTCCGGATGGACGCTCTTGTACAGTTCTTCCTCGGACACCGTCCCGCGATAAGGGAAATCAAGCATTGTCAGATAGAACCCCTTCTCGGCGACATAATCGCGCCATTCCTGGGAAAGCGCGACTTTTTCCTCAAATGCCTCGCAATGAGGACACCACCAGGAACCAGTGATGAACATCAACGTAAACTTGCCATTGGTGCCTGCCGCCGAAAGCGCAGCATCATAGTCCATCGTCCATTCGCCAGCTACCGCACCGCTCCAGCGAGGCCTCAGATAATCCGACGGACGGCGAACATTGTAGGCACCGCTGGCTACCGTCGCCATCGCAACGACAGAGATTGCCGTGAACACACTTTTTTTCATCGTTTAGCTCCGATTCTCCTCGACGTTTCCAGAATTACTTGAGCGATTCGATATAACTGGCAACGTAGGAGGGAAAAGAATACACCTTGGTTATCGATTCCGTCGCTTCCACTTTACCCCACTTGGCCGACGCTGCCTTGACGTATTTGAGTTTCCACGTGCCGGTTACGGCCGAAAACTCCGAGCCTTCGCCGCAATAGCAGAGCGACCAGCCCGGCGCTCTCGCCACGACATCGTCCGACCCCGCCACGACTTCGCACTTCTTGCAAATCTCGTCAGTCCCTTTGCCGACGACAACCGTCGGCATGCTCATCCAGCCAGCGACATTGCCGCTCATCGGCGTCAGGACGACATCGAGAATCTTGCACTCGCTTTTGAGCAACGTATCCTTAATTTTCCCGAATCCTCCACCGACGAGGCAGAAACTCTCATTCGTGTCGGCCAGTTTCCACGCACCCTCAGCTTTGTTGAGTTTCTTGTCGATGCGATTTAGGGTCTTCCACGAGAAATCGGCGTCGATAACCCGTCTGGTGGTCTCGTTCCAGAAGATGTATCCGTATGTCGCGGTCGGATCTTCGACCTTGATGGGATCGGCAATCGTTTCGCAATCGCATCCCCAGATGAGACCTTTGATCTTTACGGTCGACTGCTTGCGGTAAAGCCCGGTATCGTCGGTCGGCGTGTCGCATACCACAGGAGTGATGCTTCCATGCGCCGAAACCGTGGTTTTCACAGTAATGGTCATTTCGTAAATCTGGGCATCGGCAAACGCACCGGACGCAATAGCCGCAACCGCCGCAAACAATAAAACCTTCTTCATTTTATTCTTTTCCTTTCCTAGTATTGTTTTATCTGTAATCGAGTTTAATCGAATCTTTAATCGAGCGAGGCGGAATATGAGCCAACCTTCTTTATGGTGACGACAAGTTCGCCGCCCAGATATCCCGATATCTTGGCCGTATACGACTTTAGCTTCTTTTCGCTCTTGGCGACATAGACCTTGAACGATCCCTTGACCTTGCCCTTCTTTGAAATGCTTATCTTGAAGCCGCACGGATTTTCATCTTTCGTCGCGACGAAATCGCCTTCTTTTTTGCTGTACTTCACCTTGCCGGCTTTCGGAGTCTTGAACTTCTTGCCCGTCCATTCCACCTCGATTCCGTCGGGCAGGTACTCGCTGAGAACCTCGTAACCGCCGATTTCGTCTGGCGCGTCCTCAAGCGAGAAAAAAAGGCTGTCTTCGGGCTCGAGTTCAATATCTCCGTATATGAACGGCTTGCTCTTGGAATATCCGAAAAACGGTATCGCGGCAGCCGCGAGCAATAATATGATTTTTTTTGTTTTCATTTTTATCTCCCTTATTAGGTCGTTTTTGAATATTGTATCATATTCACCGTTAAAAGGTCAATCGCAAACGTCAAAAAAACGCCAAGATTGCCGACGGGGCGATCAGCAGAGAATCAAGCATGTCAAGGATGCCGCCCATGCCGTTGGTGAACCGCATCGCCGACGAATCCTTGACTCCAGCCCATCGTTTGAATTTCGACTCCGCAAGATCACCGAGCGTGCCCAGCAGGGCGGCGACAATCCCGAACGCCAGCGATCTGCCCCATGAGAACCCCGTCACCGGCATGAAGCAGCATGAAACGAGGCACGAACCAAAAAGCGAACCGAACAGCCCTTCCCAACTCTTGTTCGGCGAAACCGACGGACACAGCTTGTGGTTGCCGCCCTTCATCAGCCGGGCTGACGAAAGTCCGAACGCAAACCCGCCCATATCCGATATCTTGACGATCGCCACCGTGTAGAGCAGCATGAGATTGCCCGATTTTGAAGCGATCGCCGGCAACGCCGACAGCGCGCATACCAACACCGCAGCACCAAGAGCCAGCAGCGCGGCGTACGCGAACAGACCGCGTATCTTTCGCCGGAGCAGCAAAGCATATTCGACAATCGCCAGAGCGGCGAGAAACGCCGTTATCGGCACGAACCATTTCGCCGGAACGTAGATTATGGCAAGAACCGCCAGCGCCGCGATGGCAAGCGCCGTAGCCGTGCGTCTGACGACGGTCATCGCTTTGCTCTCCCGCCCATTCTGCGTTCCCGCTTCGAGAAACTCGCGAGCGCCATGTCGAAATCTTCCTTGCTGAAATCCGGCCAAAGGACATCTGTGAAATAGAATTCCGAATATGCCGCCTGCCAAAGCAGAAAATTCGAAAGTCGCAACTCTCCGCTCGTGCGGATTATCAGTTCCGGATCGGGAATGCCGGCGGTGTCGAGACAATCGGAAAACTCCTTCTCGCCGCCACCCTTGAACTTCGCCGCCGCCCTGACGATCTCGTCCCTGCCGCCGTAGGATAGCGCAACTGCGAGCGTGAACCGCCCGTTTTTCGTCGCCTCTTCGAGCGAGGCGATCTCTTTTTGGAGCTTCGTCGAAAGATCGTCGCGTCGGCCGATTACCATGAACCTCACGCCCTGCCCGACCAGTTCGTCGCGCTTGGACTTCATAAACGACGAAAGCAGTTTCATAAGCCCCGAGACTTCCGTCTTCGAGCGCTTCCAATTCTCTGTCGAAAATGCGTAGACGGTCAGATACTCGATGCCGGCGTCCTTGCAATAGCGCATCACGCGGTCGAGCGCGTCGGCGCCCGCCCTGTGTCCGGCCAGACGCGGCTTGCGGCGGGCCTTAGCCCACCTGCCGTTGCCGTCCATTATTATCGCAAGATGACGCATCAGATGTTGATTCTAAGTGTAGTCTCTCGCGCGGGGCCAACCGACAGCACGCCGAGCCGTCCGCCGACAAGGTCGAGTATGCGGTTGATGTACGCTTTTGCATTCTCGGGCAGCGCCGAGTAATCGGTTATGTGCGAGGTTTCGCACTGCCAGCCAGGCAGTTCCTCGTAAACCGGCTCGCATTCTTCCAGCGCGGCGAGATCGGCCGGGAATGTTGTGTATACGAACCCGTCTTTGCGCCGGTAGCCGGTGCATATCTTCACGACCGGGAACGCGTCGAGGACGTCCAGCTTTGTCATCGCCCAGAAGTCG
>JAGDAE010000232.1 GCA_017959645.1 Kiritimatiellia bacterium | reverse complement strand
TGGCTCGGCACGCATACGCCCGAAGCGCTAGAAAGCCTCGAAGCGAAGCGCGTCGTCGATCTCGCGAATCCGCCCGCCGTCATTCCGCCGGGCGAAATCGTGTTCAAGACGCCGACGGGAAAATACGTCTGCTCAGTGTGCGGCTACGTGTACGATCCGGCCGAGCACGACGGCGTCGAGTTCGGGGACCTGCCCGCCGATTGGCGCTGCCCGCGCTGCCGCCAGCCCAAGGACAAGTTCAACCGCGCATAAGACGCGTTGATGAAAACAAGGCCGGAATTCATCGCGCTCGCGCCGCTCGGCGCGGCGCTGCCGGCTTACCCTTGAAAAAAGCGCCTGGCCGGCGAAGCGCCGGCGGAAAATTCGGAGAAAATGAAACAGACTGGAATTCGCGGGGGACGGGCCACGATGCGGATCGTGCAGGGAGACATAACGAAGCTCGCGGTCGACGCAATCGTCAATGCCGCCAATCAAGCGATGCTGGGCGGAGGCGGCGTCGACGGCGCGATCCACCGCGCGGCCGGCAGGGAACTGTTCGACGCTTGCCTGAAGGCGCCGGAGACGCGACCGGGCGTGAGGTGCCCGACTGGCGAGGCGCGGATCACTCCGGGCTTCAAGCTGCCCGCGAGATTCGTCATACACACGGTCGGTCCCGTGTACGCGGACGGACGGCACGGCGAGCCGGCGAAGTTGGCGGCATGCTACCGCAACTCGCTCGCCCTCGCCGCAGAAAACGGATGCAAAAGCGTCGCTTTCCCGTGCATCTCGACCGGCGTGTACGGCTACCCCGTCGGGGAGGCCGCCAGAATCGCCGTGCACGAGGCCGGAACGTTTCTCGCGACGCACGACATCGAGATCGTGTTCTGCTGCTTTTCCGGACGCGACGCGAAAATCTACGAAACGCTGCTGGGAAAACAGTGATGTCGCAAAACAGGCAAAGAAGCCGGCAATAGGCGGAAAAGAGTCCATGAAGAGCGAGGGGGCGATCGCCGGGACCGACAAGCTTTCGCGTCGCGCGTACGAATCGCCGGCTATTTGCGGCCGTCGACAAGGCCGTCTGCGGTTCCGGTTCTGCGGTAGACGCGTATGTAGTCGACTTCCATCGTCCATGGCAGCGATTCCGTATCGACGCCGAATTTTCCTCCCGCGTCTCCGCCGAAAGGAAGGTTCAGCAGAATGTACTGCGGCGCGCGGAACGGACACTTCCCCCGCGTATTCTCGCCCCACTCGCCTTCGTTGATCGCGTCTGCGAGCTTCTGCTCGCATAAAAGTTCGCCGTCGCAGCGTATGCTGATGACGCTCTCGTCCCAGTCCATCGTCCAAGTGTGGTATTTCGCCGCCCAGCCGGGATCGCCGAGAGAAGCCAGCGTCCGGCGCGTCGTGTTCCACTTGGCGTCCCATTTGCCGCCGCTTCCGTTCCAGCACATGTTGCACAGAAGCGTCGGCCCGGGCGTGCCGTCCATGTCCGTCCAGTACAGTTCCTGAACGTCGATTTCTCCGCCCGACGGCCATTCGCAATCCTTGCCCATGAGCCACATGCACGGCCATGCGCCGCGGTTCGCGGGAATGCGCGCGCGGAATATGTATTTGCCGTAGAGGAAATGGCGTCTGCCCTTTGTGACGATCGAAGACGACGTGTATTCGCCGTTCGCCTCCCGTCTGGCGACGATCGCGAGCCGACCGCCTGAGCAAATCGCGTTGCGGCGCGTGTAGGTCTGCCACTCGTTGTTGCGAACCTTGCCGAGTTCCCAGCCCCAGTTCGCCGGATCCGGCTTCGTTCCTTCGGCATTGAACTCTTCGCTCCACGAAAGCTCCCAGCCGTCGATCGCCGCCGGACCGTCCGCCGTCGGCGAATACGGATCGTCGGCGGCGGCCGCCACGCAGGCGAAAAAGACCGCCGTCGCGAAAATCCTTGCCGCTGCGTTTTCCATCGGCGAATTCCTATTCTTCCGCGCGCAGATAGCGCAGAAGCTCTTCCATGCGGGAAATCTTCACAGTGTAGCGCGAATCGCCGAGCGTGCCGAATCCAAAAGTGCAGAATGCGCCCTTTATCCCGGCGTTGTCCGCGCACCGCATATCCGTCCACGAATCGCCCACCATCCAGTCGCCGGACGAAAGCCGGTGCCCGCCCATGCGCGCGGCGCATTCGCGCAACGGTTTCGGATCTGGCTTCTTGGCGTCGCAGTCGCCGCCGGCGACCACGGCGTTTCCGAAGTAGCGCCCGAGACCGAAATGCTCGATTATCGCCCTCGTCGCGAAATTCGGCTTCGAGGTGTTTACGCCCATTTTCCATCCGCGGTCTCTGAGCTCGTCGAGCGTCTTGCGCACGGTCGGATACAGCGTCACCGTCTCGAGCGCGTGCTCCATGTAGTGGCTTCTGAAAATCTCCCAGAGCTTCTCGACATCGTCCGCCCTCTCTGGAATCGCGTGGGCGAGCAGATGTTTCGCGCCGCACCCGACATGGCGCAGAACCTCTTCCATCGGCTTCTCGGCGAGTCCCAGATCACGGCGTGTATGGTTCACGGTCGCCGTCAGATCGGCCCTGGAGTCGATCAGCGTCCCGTCCATGTCGAAAAACACCGCGTTCATTGCTTGCGTATCGTGCCGTCGCCGGTCACGACGTATTTGTAGGTCGTCAATTCCTCCGCCCCCATGGGACCGCGCGCGTGCAGCTTGTCTGTCGAGATTCCTATCTCCGCTCCCATGGCGAACTCGGCGCCGTCGGTGAAACGGGTCGAGGCGTTGTGGTAGACGCAGGCGGAATCGACGTCGCGCAGAAACTCCTTCGCCCGGCCGGCGTCCGAAGTCACGATGCAATCGGAATGGTGGGAGGAATTGCGGTTCACGAAATCGATCGCCGCGCGGAAGTCGGAAACCGTGGCGACGTTGAGATCGAGAGAAAGGTATTCGGTCCCCTCCTCGCCCTCGTGCAGCGTCACGCCCTTGTCCGCCGCCCACGCCTTGACCATCGGCATGAAAACCGGCGCGAGCTTCTCGTGCACGACCAGGCATTCGGCGGCGTTGCACACGCCGGGGCGCTGGGTCTTGGCGTTGTCTAGTATCGAGAGAGCCATGGCGAGATCGGCCTTGTCGTCGACGTAGATGTGGCAGACCCCCTTGTAGTGCTTCAGAACCGGCACGAGCGCCGCCTCGCACATCGCGCGTATCAGCCGCTCGCCGCCTCGCGGAATGGCCACGTCGACCAGCCCGGTCGCACGCACCAGCTCCGTAACCGCCGCGTGGTCGGTCGTCTCCACGAACTGAACCGCGTCTCCGGCGACGGAACGGACCGCGCGAGCGAGCGCGGAATTGGTTTTTATCGCTTCCTTGCCGCCGCGCAGGATTATCGCGTTTCCGGTCTTGAGGCACAGCGCCGCAGTGTCGACGAACACGTTCGGCCGCGACTCGAAGACCACCGCGACGACGCCGAACGGCACGCGCACCTTGCGTATCGTTATCCCGCTCGGACGCTTCCGCTCCCAAATCGTCTCGCCTACCGGATCTTTCAGGGTCGCCACTTTGCGCACGCCATCGACCATGGCCGCGAAGCGTTTGCCGTCGAGCGTCAGCCGGTCGATCATGGCGGCGGAGATTCCCGCCTCCTTCGCCGCCGCGACGTCCACGGCATTCGCGGCCGAGATTTCGCCGTGCGCCGCTTCTAGCGCGTCCGCGATTCCCAAAAGCATCGCGTTGCGCTCCTCCGTGCCGAGTTTCGCGGTCTCCGACGCCGCCCGCCGCGCCTTCAGCGCCATGTCATGGATGTATTCTGCCGTTGTCATGCGCGTATTATATCATATTCTCCGGTCTGGATGTCAAACCGCCGCCGCGGGAAGCCGCCTTCACGCGATTATTCCGCCGCCGACGGCCTCGTCGCCCCGGTAGAAGACGGCGGACTGTCCCGGCGCGACGCCGAAAATCCCGTCCTTCAGCAGCCGCGGCTCGCCGGCGCTTCTTGTCTTCACCGGCAGCGACATGTCGATCTCGCCGACAGTGTCGCAAAGGACTATCTCGCGTCTTGACGCATCTTCTTTGAATGCGACACCCACCTCGTTGCGCTCGGCATCGAGCCGCACCACGTAGTATGGCGTACCGCCGCCGATGCCGAGTCCCTTGCGTTTTCCGACGGTATAGTGCCAGAATCCGCGGTGGACGCCGAGTTTTCTGCCGGCGGTGTCGACGATGTCGCCCTCGCGGTCTTCGAGTCCGGCGATCCTGCCGACGTCGCCGCCGCAAAAGTCCTGGCTGTCGGTCTTTGCGGCGCAGGCGAGCCCGGCCTCGCGGGCGATCGCCCGCACCTCGCTTTTGAGCATCCCGCCAAGCGGCAGGATCGTGCGCGAAAGCACGTCGCGAGCGACGCGGTAGAGAAAATAGCTCTGGTCTTTGGAGCGGTCGGCGCCGCGGAAAAGCCGTCCGTCCGCAACCCGGGCATAATGGCCGGTGGCAAACCTCCCGCATCCGAGATTCTCAAACGCCCAGCGCGGGAGAAGGCCGAATTTCACAGTCTCGTTGCAGCGTATGCAAGGGTTTGGGGTGCGTCCGCCGCGGTACGCGTCGCGCACGTATCCGAGAACCGAATCTTTCCATTCGCCGGCGAGCGGAACGACTTCGAGCGGAATCCCGAGGCATCCGGCGGCGGCGCGCGCCTCGGCGATGTTCTTTTCTTCGCCGTCGCGCCCGAGATCCATCGTCACCCCGACGACGTCGTATCCGGCCCTCTTCAAAAGCAAAGCGGCGACCGAAGAATCGACGCCGCCGGAAAGTCCAACCGCTACGCGCATCGCCGTATTCTAGAGCGCACTCCCCGGGAAAAAAGTCCCGATCGCCTTGCCGGCGATCATCTCGCCGAGATTCGCGCGTCTTCCGTTGGCGATGTAAGTGTCGATTCCGACGCCGACCGCCGCCTTGACCGCCTTCAGTTTCGAGGCCATTCCGCCTTTCGACAGCCGCCCTTTCTCGTCCGCGCGGACCAGACGGGAGACGTTTCTGAACGATGTAATCTCGGGTATGCGCCTGCCGTCGGGGCCGAGCAGCCCGTCGACCGTCGTCAGCAGAATCAGCACATCGGCCCTAACCAGCCGCGCGATCAGAAACGAAAGCCAGTCGTTGTCGCCGAATGCGTGCCCGCGAAGCTCCTCGTCGGCGACCACGTCGTTCTCGTTTATTATCGGCACTATCCCCGCCTTGACGAGGTGGTCGAGCGACTTGCGGACATTCTGCGAACGGCGGCGGTCTTCGAAATCGTAGTGGGTAAGCAGAATCTGCCCGATCTTGACGCCGTGTCCGGCGAAAAGCCGCTCGTATTCGCAGATGAATCTCGCCTGCCCGACCGCCGCGCACATCTGCACATCGTTGACGTCGGCCGGACGCGACTTCAGCCCGAGCGCCTCGACGCCGGCTGCGACCGCCCCGGACGAAACGAACAGCACCTCGTTGCCGGTCTTTCTGAGATCGCAAAGCTGGGAAACGAGACGACGGAGCGCCGGATAATCCGGACGCCCCGTCTTCGCGGCGATCGCATGGGTACCGACTTTGACGACGATTCTCATGCCGGCCTTCTTTCCCGGTCCCTTACGCCCCGAGCTGCATGCGCACGAAGCGCTTGACCGTCAGCGTGTCGCCGAGAGTCTTGGCGACGCCGTCGAGATATTTCTCGACCGAGATTTCGCCGTCGGCGACATAATCCTGCTTGACGAGGCAGATTTGCGTGCAGAACTTGGCCGCCATGCCCTTCTTGATGCCGGCGAGCGCCTGCTCCGGAGGGAGCTTGCCTTTCTGCTCCTTGAGCGCGTTGAGCTTGATTTCGAGCTCCGCGTCGATCTCCGCCTGCGGAACATCCTCGGGTCTGACGTACTTCGGCGAGTTCGCGGCGACCTGCAGGCAGATCATGTGCGCGGCCTCGGCAAGCGCGGGATTGGACGCGCTCTCGGCCTTTCCGCAGCCGATCTCGACGATCACGCCGATCTTGCCGCCCATGTGGATGTAGCCCGAAAGCACCCCCTCGCCGTCGAGCACATAGCGCTCGCTGCGGCGGATCTTCACGTTCTCGCCGGTCTTGGTCAGCAGCATCTTGTAGTCGTCGGAAAGAGTCTGCTCGATATCCTTGCCTTCGAGCGCGACTTTCGCGGCGGAGGCGCAGAATTCCCTGTAGGCGTCGGTATTCGCGACGAAATCGGTTTCGCAGTTGACCTCGGCGAGAGCCATCGACTTCTTGTCGGCGGACTCGGCGAGGGCGACGATTCCCTGCTTCGACTCCTTGTCGACGCGCTTGGCGGCGACCGCAAGCCCCTTCTCGCGAAGGTACTTGACCGCCTCCTCCATATTGCCGCCCGACGCCTGGAGCGCCGCCTTGCAATCGCCCATTCCGGCCGCTGTCGCGGCGCGGAGTTCCTTGATCATGTCAATCGTAATCGTCATTTCTTCTCCTTGATATGGATTATTCCGCGGCCGGCGTCTCGGCCGGAGCGGGGACTTCGGCGGGCGCGGGGGCTTCGGCGCCGGCTTCGGACGCCTTCAGCGCGGCCTCGGCCTCGGCGACCTTTGCATTGCGCTTGGCGGCGAGATCTTCCTTCGCCTTCTTCTCGGCCGCCTCCTTCGCCTTGCGCGCGGCAGCCTTCACGGCCGCATCCTTGCTGTCTTTCTTGACCGCCGGCTTGCGCGCGCCGCCGGCTCCCTTGACCGAAATCTTCGCCTTGCGCTCGGCGCGCTTCGCCTTGTCCTCGGCGTCGCGCTGGGCGCGCTCGGCCTCGCGGCGGCGGTTTTCCTCGGCCGCCTTCGCGCCGTACTCGGCGTTCGCCGCCTCGATCACTTTCGCCAGACCCTTGAGGATGAGCTCCACGCCGCGGACGCTGTCGTCGTTTCCGGGGATGGCGTAGTCGATCGGCTCGGGGTCGGCGTTGGTGTCGACGATCGCGACGACGGGGATGTGGAGGCGGACGGCCTCCTTGACGGCGTTGGCCTCGCGGACGACGTCGACGACGACGACTGCGCCCGGGAGCTCCGCCATGTCGGCGACGCCCGTCAGGTTCTTCTCGAGCTTGTTGAGCTCGCGGCGGAGCATAGAGGCCTCCTGCTTGTGCTCGGAAAGCTCGCCGCCGTTCGCCTTGGCCGTGGCCTGCAGCTGGCGCATGCGCTTGACGGAGCTGCGAAGGGTCTTGGCGTTGGTGAGCGTGCCGCCGAGCCAGCGCTCGGTCATGTAGAACTGCTCGACAGACTCCGCCGCGCCCCTGACAAGCTCGGC
>JAGDAE010000231.1 GCA_017959645.1 Kiritimatiellia bacterium | reverse complement strand
GTTCGTGATCGCCCGCGGGTGCTATTTCCTCGGCGGATTCGGACGGCTTTTAGGCGACCAGGTCGACGTCGCGAAAGAGGGTTTCGACGCGATAGTGCCGACGATGCTCTCCAACCTCGGCCCGGGGCTGGTCGCGCTCACCGTAGTGCTGGTTCTTTCGGCGTCTATGTCGACGCTCTCTTCGCTCGTTATAACGTCCAGCTCGACGCTGACCAGCGATTTCGTGAAAACGGCGTTCTGTCCGGGTATGAAGCAGAAGACCGAAGTGCTCACGATACGTCTTTTCGTCCTCGTGTTCATCGCTATCTCCGCGGTTCTCGCGATGGTGCAGCACCACAGCTCGGTTACGTTCATCGCCCAGCTGATGGGCATTTCGTGGGGTGCGCTCGCCGGCAGCTTTCTCGCGCCGTTCCTGTACTCGCTGTACTGGAAGGGCACTACCAAGGCGGCGTGCTGGGCGTCGTTCGTCTTCGGCTCGGGACTGATGATCGTCAACATGGTGTGGCGTCCGCTGCTGCCGCAGATCATGCGTTCGCCGATCAATTGCGGATCGATCGCCATGCTCGCGGGACTGGCGATCGTCCCGCTCGTCAGCGCGTTCACCCGCGCGCCGACGAGAAGCTTCACCGACCGGCTGTTCTCGTGCTACGATCGCCAGCGCACGATTTCGGCAAAGACTGCGCTCGGCGACTGACCGGAAGAAGAAGGGAGAAGACATGGCGGGAGAATACCAGTTCAGCCTCATCGACGTCACCAAGCAGGTTGGGACAAAGACGATACTCAAAGACGTCAACCTGAGTTTCTTCCACGGCGCGCACATCGGCGTGATCGGCGGCAACGGAGCGGGAAAGTCGTCGCTGCTCAAGATACTCGCAGGTCTCGACACCGATTTGATGGGAACGGTTCAGGTCGCGAAGGGGACCAAGGTCGGATATCTGCCGCAAGAGCCGGTTCTCGACGACTCGAAGACGGTCGCCGAGACGGTCGAAGAGGCAGTCGCGCCGATAAAACGGAAACTCGACCGCTACGAAGAGCTTTGCTGCAATCTCGACGATCCGAAGGCGGAGGCGGAGATGGCCCGGCTTCAGGACGAGATCGACGCGAACGACTATTGGAACATCGACTCGCTGGTCGAGCGCTCGATGGCGGCGATGCACTGTCCGCCAGGCGACCGGAAAGTCGGGGTGCTTTCGGGCGGCGAACGCCGTCGCGTCGCGATATGCCGGCTTCTGCTGACCGCGCCTGACGTGCTGCTGCTCGACGAGCCGACGAACCATCTCGACGCGGAAACGGTGCAGTGGCTCGAAGAGTACCTCAAGCCCTTCAAGGGTACGCTGATCGTCGTGACCCACGACCGCTACTTCCTTTCCGACGTGACCGACTGGATACTCGAGCTGGACCACGGAATCTGCTATCCGTACAAAGGCAACTACGAGGAATGGCTGAAGCAGAAGGAGGCGATGCTGGCGCGCGAGGCGAAGGCGGAAAAATCGCGCCAGAAGCTGATCGAGAACGAACTGAAGTGGATCCAGACCAATCCGTCCGGCAGGCGCTCGAAGTCGAAGGCGCGAGTGGAGCGGTACGAGGAACTCCAGAAGCGCGAGGTCAGCACGCGCGAGGACGATCTCGTGATCAGGATACCGCCCGGTCCGCGGCTCGGAGATCTCGTCGTCAGGGCCGAGCACGTCAAGATGGCGTTCGGCGGCCATGTGCTATACGAAGACCTCAATTTCAATCTCCCGCGCGGCGGAATCGTCGGCGTCATCGGCGCCAACGGGGCCGGCAAGACCACGCTTTTCAGACTCATCACCGGAGAGCTCAAACCGGTATCCGGATCGTTTGCGGTTGGAGAGACGGTCAAGCTCAGTTATGTCGACCAGACGCGGAGCGAACTCAGGGACGAGGATACGGTGTACGAGGCGATCACCGGCGGCGGGGAATTCGTGAAGATGGCCGGAGCGACAATGATGAACGGACGCGCATACTGCTCGCGGTTCAATTTCCGCGGGGCCGAGCAGCAGAAGAAAGTCGCGGTCCTTTCGGGCGGCGAACGCAACCGCGTTCATCTGGCGAAACTTCTGACGGGCGGAGGCAATCTGCTGCTTCTGGACGAACCGACGAACGATCTCGACGTGGCCACGTTGCGCTCGCTCGAAGAGGGGCTTCAGGAATTCGGCGGCTGCGTCATGGTCGTCAGCCACGACCGCTGGTTTCTCGACCGCATCGCGACGCACATCCTCGCTTTCGAGGGAAACGGCAAGACGTCGTGGTTCGAGGGCTCCTACACGGAATACCACGAGCATCTCGCAAAACGCGGATGAAATTTGATATAATTACATACGGACGGATGGCAGGATCGCATAGAGGATGAAAGCTAAAACGGAAAACGCGGCGGTGATTCTCTGCGCCGGCAAAGGTACGAGGATGGGCGACTCGCCCATCAACAAAGTGTGCTTCGACTGCGCGGGCGCGCCGGTTATCCGGCGCGTCGTGCAGAACATGCGCGCGGGCGGAGTCGGTCGCTTCGTAATCGTCGTCGGCCACCGCGCGGAGAGCGTGATGGGCGCGCTGGACGGCGAGGACGGCGTTCTCTACGCGTTCCAGAAAGAGCAGAAAGGCACCGGCCACGCCGCGCTCTGCGGACTCAAGGTCCTCAGGGACATCGGCTTCGGCGGGAACGTGATCGTTTCGATGGGCGACAAGATCGTGCGCAGCGAAACCGTCGCCGGCCTGCTCGCGAACGCCAAGGGCGCGAAGGCGGTCTGGGGGGTGCAGATGCGCGAGGCGAACCCGAACGGCGGCCGGGTGGTAATGGACGACGGCGGGAAACTCGCCGGCGTCGTCGAGCTGGCGGACGCCGGACTGATGGCGATCAAGGGGTTGCCTGAAAGCGCGTGGGCCGGCAAGCTCGCGGAACTCGGCCTCAATCCGAAGAAGGCCGCGAAGGTCGTCGACCGCGCAAAACTTCCAGGCGCGCTGTCGTCGGTGCCCGAGCGCAGATTCGGAAAAGACGCCGCCCAGATTCTGCTCTCAAAATACGCCAACGCTGGGCTTTACTGTTTCGACGCCGATTCCGTGACGGAGGCGATAGGTTCGCTCGGTAGCGACAACGCG
>JAGDAE010000230.1 GCA_017959645.1 Kiritimatiellia bacterium | reverse complement strand
TTCGGTCTCCATCCCGAACAGTACGGCGGCGCCTTCCGGCTCTGCTCTGCGAAAATATACGACGGTGAGCGGCTCGTCGCCGATTTCCGTCCGGCGGTATGCAGTCCCGACGGCACGGCTGGGCTTTTCGATCTTGTCGGCCGCCGGTTTCATACCGCCGTCGGTTCCGGGCTTCTGGCAGGCCCGGCGATTGTCAAGGACAACCTCGAAATCGTTCTTCGCTGAAGATGCGACCTTCGCGAAGAAGCGGCGGCTGTCGGTACACGCTCGTTCAATGACGGGCCAAATTCCCGTAAAGTTTCCATGACTTCGGGAATTTTGGCGTGACCTGAAAGAGAGAGAAGAATGAAAGATATTCTCTCTCTTTTTTTCCATTATATCACTAGCGATTCCAAAGTTCCCAAAACTCCATCGTGAACGCGCAAATTTGCTTCGCAGTGCAAGTGTCCCCATGGGAATTGGGAACTTAGGGAACTTTAAGGAACACCAATGCTCCCCTTGTGGAGTTTTTTGATTCCTCTGGTGGGGTATTGCAGCACTCGCAAGGGGCTTCAACAGCAACCGGAAGGAGATAATGCAAACGACTTCCAACCTCCTACTTCGATGCCTTGCGGCGTCTTGAACCGCGCGGTAGAAAAACACACTTGATGTAACGGCGCAAATTTTGGTATAATTGTCCTAATGAAAATCAAATATAGGCAGATGGCCGAATATTGCGACGGGTACATGCGGTATCTCGGCGTCGCGAAGACGGCCAGGAGAAGCTACAAAGAGAGCGTGCGCCTGCTCGAAAAGTGCGGGTTCCGTCCGCTCGACGGCTTCAAGTCGCTGAAAAGCGGGGACAAGGTGTACCGCGGCTGCGAAGACCGCACGCTGATGGCGGCGGTCGTGGGATCGCGTCCGATCGCCGCGGCGGGGATGAAGATCGTCGGCGGGCATACCGACGCGCCGCGTCTCGATCTCAAGCCGAAGCCGCTCTACTAGAAGGGCGGATACGTCTATTTCGACTGCCACATCTACGGGGGGATAAAGAAGTACCAGTGGCTCACGCTGCCGCTGGCGCTGTACGGGACGGTTGTGCGCAAGGACGGGACGAAGGCCGAGATCGCGGTCGGCGACGCGGACGGCGACCCGGTGTTCATGATAAGCGACATACTGCCGCATCTGGGCAAGGACCAGGAGAAGAAGAAGCTTTCGGAGTTCTTCCCGGCGGAGGATCTGGACGTTTTCGCGTGGACGCTCGACGACAAGAAGGAAGGACTCGTCAAGCACCTGAAGAAGAAATACCGGATAAGCGAAGACGATCTGATGAGCGCCGAGCTCGAGATCGTGCCCGCCGGCAAGCCGCGCGAAGTCGGGCTCGACCGCTCGCTGATCGCCGGCTACGGCCACGACGACAGGGTATGCTCGTACGCGGCGCTGTCGGCGCTTCTCGACGCGGCGAAGGGCAAACCGTCCGTCACGGCGGCGATACTGATGTGCGACAAGGAGGAGATCGGCTCGATGGGTTCGACCGGCATGCAGTCGAGCTTTTTCGAGAACACGGTGGCGGAGATGATCGAGCGGCAGGAGAGATCGCCGCGCGACATAATGGTCCGCCGTGCGCTGGAGAAGAGTTCGATGCTCTCGGCCGACGTGACGGCGGTAGCCGACCCGCATTTCCCCGACGTGGACTCGACCGGCAATTCGGCGGCGTTCCACAAAGGTCCGTGCGCGTCGAAATACACCGGCGGCACGTCGAAGGGGGGCGCGAGCGACTGCTCGCCCGAGTTCGTGGCCGAGATACGCCGGATCATGGACGGGAACGGCGTGAAGTGGCAGATGGCCGAGCTCGGGAGGATGGAGAAGGGCGGCGGCGGGACGATATCGCAGTACATGGCGCGCTTCGGGATGAGGGTTCTCGACTTCGGCACGCCGCTTCTCAACATGCATGCCCCGTGGGAGCTGGCCTCGAAGACCGACTGCCACGAGACGTACAAGGCGTACAGCGCGTACTTGAGAGACTGATTTTGACATCACATCCAAACACGAAAGGAAAGACGACAAGATGAAGATCAACCGCAGGAGTTTCATTCTCGGCTCTACGGCAGCCGCCGCGTTCGCCGGCTGCGCGACGAACAAGATAGGCGCGAGGGCGCTCAAGCCGGGAGAAAAGCGCCGCTACGCGATGATCGGGTGCGGCATCCAGATGAGGAACGCGCTGATTCCCCAGTTCCTCGACCAGCCGACCGTCGAGATCGTCGCCGTCTGCGACTGCGATCGCGAGCGGGTGGAATTCGCCGCCAATCAGGTCAACGAGCGTTACGGCAACAAGAACTGCAAGGCGGTCGCCGACTTCCGCGACATCATGAACGATCCGATGATCGACGCGGTCTGCATCGCGACGCCCGACCACTGGCACGCCTACCTCTGCGTCGAGGCGATGAAGCACGGCAAGGACGTCTACTGCGAAAAGCCCCTGACCTTCTCGGTCGACGAGGCGCGCAAGGTAATCGCGGCGCAGAAGAAGTACGGCCGCGTGTTCCAGACCGGCTCCATGCAGCGCAGCTGGAAGGAATTCTACACCGCGGTCATGATCGTCAGGAACGGCTTCATCGGCGACGTCAAATACGTCGACGCGAACTACGGCAGCGACGGCGACAAGCTCGGCGGCACCTCGCATCCGCTCCGCTTCTTCGACGACCCGAACAACGCCGCAGCCGAAGGTGCGCCGAATGAAAATGTCGACTGGGATATGTGGCTCGGCCCGGCCAAGCAGCGCCCGTATTCCGACATGCTCGCTCCGCGCGGCGTGAACCAGTTCTATCCGATGTTCTGGCGCTTCGACGACGATATCGCGCTCGGTCTCAACGGCGACTGGGGCGCCCATCACCTCGACATCGCCCAGTGGGGCCTCGATATGGATGACGACGGCCCGTACAAGGCGATCTGCTCGACCTCGAAGTATTCGGTCAATCTTCTGCACGGCGGCCGCCGTCAGTGCGGCATGAAGATGCTCTTCAGGGACAAGAAGACCGGCGATGACATCGAGCTTCAGCACGGTCCCTTCGGCGTCTGGGGGACGATCTTCTACGGCACCAAGGGCATCGTCGCCGTCAACCGCGGCAAGATCGCCGTCTGGCAGTGGAACGACGGCTCCGGCGTCACGAAGCCGACTGCCGAGATCCGCGACCAGATCGCCAACGCGACCTACCGCGCGGGCGACATTGTCGCCCAGTCGATCGGCGCCGACTACGGCACCGACGCGACGGTCAAGGTCGACAATCTCCTCGATGCGGCGATCGAAAAGCTCACGAAGCACTTCGGCATCGACGACGAGGCCAAGTGCCCCGTACGCCTCTACAAGAGCCCCAACCAGGTGCAGAACTTCTGCGAGTGCGTCGAGAGCCGCGAGATGACCATCTCGCCCGCCGAGGTCGGCGGACGCGGCGCGACGCTTTGCTCGCTCTGCAACCTCAGCTACATCTACGACACCGGATTCGAATGGGACGGGCCCAACATGCGCTTCGCCAACGGCACCGGCGACGAGGCGTGGCTGAGGCGTTCCGAATACCGCAACGGATGGGAGATCGTCGTCTGATGAAACCGGTCAAGGCCCTAATTCTGGGCTACGGCATACGCGGCAGGGCATACGCCGCGTATGCCTCGACGCATCCCGGCGATTTCGAGATCGCGGGGCTGGCCGACCCGGTGGCGGAATTCCCCGTGGACGCCGGCTATCCGACCTGGAAAAGCTGGGATGCGGCGCTCGAGTCGGGTACCGAGGCGGACGCGGTCATCATCTCGCTTCCCGACCGTCTGCACTATCCGGCGGTAGTCAAGGCGCTCGAGAAGGGATACCACGTGCTGCTCGAAAAGCCTATCGGGTGCACCTGGCAGGAATGCGAGGCGATACGCGCGGCGCAGGTCAAGGCGAGGAAACTGGTCCTTACCGGCTACGTTCTGCGTTTCGCCCCGTTCTACAAGAAGCTGCGCGAGGTGATCGCGTCGGGGATAATCGGCGAACTGACGAGCGTCCACCATCTGGCGGCGATCTCGTACGGCAAGGCGTCGCACGCATACTGCCGCGGCAACTGGTCGGTCGAGAGCAAAGGCACGGGGATGCTCGTCAACAAGTGCACCCACGACTTCGACCTGATCGAATGGTGGACCAAGGGCAAGGCGTGCAAGAAGATCTCGAGCTTCGGCTCGCTCATGCACTGGCGGCCTGAGAACAAGCCGAAAGGCGCCGCCGACCGTTGCAAAGACTGTCCGGACGGCGTGCGCGAGAAGTGCGCGTTCGACGCCTACAAGGTGTACTACGAGCGCACGGACCTCAGGTACCACTTCGCCGACGAATCGGACGAGGCGATACTGAAGATGATCGAGACCTCGCCCTACGGAAGGTGCGTGTACGCGTGCGGCAACGATTCCGTCGACCACCAGACGGTTCTCATGGAATACGACGGGGGGCTGACCATCATACTCGAGATGGAAAGCTATTCGCAGCAGCGCAACCGGGTAACCCATTTCTACGGAACGCGCGGCGAGGTCATCGCAGACGAACGCAAGATCGAGATCATGCCGTTCCTCGGCGACTCGACGACGATAATTCCGCAGCAGACTGGGCACCACGGAGGCGGCGACCGGGAGATCATGACCGAATTCGTAAAACTGGTGAGATCGGCCTCGCCCGAACGGTACACCGCGATACTCGACGCCGCGCTCGGTTCGCACAAGATTGCGTTTCTGGCCGAAGAGTCTCGCAAGACCGGAAAGACCATACTGGAGATATGACAATGACTATTTCGACGGCGCTGCTGTTCGCCGCGCTCTACGGAGACACTCCCGACGCCAAACACGCGTGGGCGGTACACGACTGGAACCGCCCGAAGCCACACAAAGTGGAACCCGGGTGCTGTCCGGGTTCCGCGCCGTCCGACGCGATACGCCTTTTCGACGGAACCAGGGAATCGTTCGAGAAGAACTGGTGCGCCGACAACGGCGGCGAGACGACGTGGAAATATTCGGAAGAAGGGTTCTTCCATCCGTCGCAGGACTGGAGCGGGATAAGGACCAGGCAGTCTTTCGGCGACTGCCAGCTCCATGTCGAATACCGTCACGACCCCGAGAGGATATTCGACGACCAGGGTCCGCAGATGCGCGGCAATTCTGGTGTCTTCCTGATGGGGAGCTACGAAATCCAGGTGATGGAGTCGTATTGGACGAGCGCCGAAGCGGAGGGGACCTGCGAGTATGTCGACAACTACGCCGACGGACAGGCGGCGGCGGTCTACGCCGAGAATCCGCCGATGGTCAATCCGGCGAGAAAGCCCGGAGAGTGGCAGGTCTACGACATCGTCTTCCACCAGCCGGTGTGGGACGGCGAGACGCTTCTGCACCCCGGCAGCGTGACGGTGTTTTTCAACGGGGTACTCGTGCAGGACCATTGGGAGATGGAGGGGCTTTCGACCCACTGCACGAGAAGGCCGCTCGCTCCGCACGCGACGAAGCTGCCGTTCGGTCTGCAGGACCACGGTTGCCACGTCGAGTTCCGCAACATCTGGCTGCGGGAAATACCGTCACGCTGGGACAACCGCACGCACTCGGCGCTCGCGGCCGACGAAGGCGAGGTCATGAAACTCAGGCGCGAGACCGCCGGAAAGCTCTTCGCGAAAATCGCCGACCCGTCGGCAGGCACCGCCGAAAACGTCAAGGCGCTCGCGGAGGTCGTCTCGTACGCGAACGAGGGCGAGTGGGCGAAGGCGTTCGCCGGCGCGCTCGACGCATACCGCCGCAACCACGGCGACGCCGCCGAAACCGGCGACGTCAACAATGCGCTCGGCGTGCTGGTACGCAACGGAATTTACGGGGAAGAAATCCTCATAAAGTGAAACAAACGCACTAACAAAACCAAGAGGAGAAAACTGATGCACATCAATTCGTCGAGAAGGGGATTCATACGCGGCGTCGCCGGTCTGGCGGCGTTGGGTGCCTGCGGATGCCTCTCGCGCAAGCCGCACTACAAAGGCGGCAAGATACGCCTCGCGGCGGTCGGAATCTGGGGCAAGGGTTTCAGCGACTGGATGCCGATGGTGCTTTCGGGCAAGGCGGAGATCGTCGCGCTCTGCGACTGCGACCGCAATACGCTCAAGAACGTCGCCGAAGCGACGCACGACGGAGCCGATTTCGGGCAGGATCTCGCCAAGATTCCCTTCTACACCGACTACCGCCGCCTGCTCGACGACGCCGGCGTTCTCGGAATCGACGCGATGACGGTTTCGACGACCGACCATACCCACGCGCCGATCGCGATCGCCGCGATGAAGATGGGCATACACGTCTACGTGCAGATGCCGCTCGTCAGGACGCTGTGGGAGCTCGACTACTTCGGAAAGACGGCGAAAGACTACAACGTCGTCACCCAGATGGGCAACCAGGGAAGTTCTCTGCAGGGCTTCAGACGCGGAGTGGAGGTACTCAATTCCGGCATTCTCGGCGACGTCAGGGAAGTGCACGTATGGACCAACCGTCCGGTGTGGCCGCAGGGCAGGATGGCCGCCGAGGCCACGTTCGGCGAGGCGGACGCGGTTCCGGACACTCTCGACTGGGACGCTTGGCTGTCGACCGCGAAGAACCGTCCGTTCAAGGGCCAGTATCCGAACGGGAAGAAGGGGTACGATCCGTGGGGGCTGTGCAACAATGTCTACCATCCGTTCAGCTGGCGCGGATTTTTC
>JAGDAE010000229.1 GCA_017959645.1 Kiritimatiellia bacterium | reverse complement strand
CCTAAGAAGCGTCGTTGCGTAGAATTTCCTGCGACGGCGGCGCTGGTCCATGAAGCACCACATGATGTCGTTCGTGTCGAACATCACCTCGATCCAGTTGCCGCGGTCGGGGATGATGCGGCAGGAAAGGAGCGGCTGGCCGTTCGCGTGGATCTGGCGCTCGGTCGAGATGCCGGGGGAGCGGAGCAGCTGCGAGACGATGACGCGCTCGGCGCCGTTGATCACGAACGCGCCGTCGGGGGTCATCATCGGCATGTCGCCGAGGAACACCTCGTCCTCGCGCACTTCGCCGGCGTCGTTCAGGCGGAACGTCGCGAAGAGCGGACGGGCGAAGGTCTCACCGTCGAGAAGCGACTGGAGATAGCTCTTCTTCGGCTCGCCGAGGTTGTACCCGACGAAATCGAGGGAGTAGCGCGCGTCCTGGGACACGACTGGGAAGATCTCCTTGAATATCGCCTGCAGACCCTTGTTCTCGCGCTTCTGCGGCGCGACGTCGGCCTGGAGGAAGTCCTCGTAGGACTTGGTCTGGATCTCAATGAGGTCCGGTGGCGTCTCGGCCATCCCCTGGAGACGACCGAATACTTTGCGTTCTGCACTCATCTTGGCTTACCTTATGTGTTTACCCGGTTTTCCGGAATAAAAGAAATACCATCAAACCCCCAATGGCCTGAAGTGTGGTAAGCGACCACTTTGTTAACTGTGCACATTGCGGGCTAAAAGTTTATTAATTATATCAAAATCTCCCCCTTGCGCGCAAGAGGGAGTTCTTTGATTTTTCAGTCGGCAAAGCAACAACCCCCTGCTATACCCAAACAGAGCATATTTTCTGCATGAAAATCGTATTTTTCTGGCATTATGCGCAAAAAACAGAATCCTCTACGGGATTTCGAAGACGAGCGTGCCACCGCGGACGATCTCCGAATGCGCGATGCGGCGGTTCGGAATCTCGCGTCCGTTGAACGTGATGCGGGTAACGCGCCATGCATCCGGCGAACCGCGGCGAACGGCGATCTTGAGCGTTCCGTCGCCGAGCCGCAGCGTCGCCCTGTCGACAAGCGGAGATCCGAGCTCGTATTCGCCTGACGCCGGGTCGAGCGGATAGAAGCCGAGCGCGGAGAGGATGTACCACGCGCTCATCGCGCCGCAGTCCTCGTTGCCGTCGAAGCCGCGGCGGCTGTCCGAGTAGCAGCGCTCGAGGATGTCGCGGACGCGGCGGCAGGTCTTGTCGTAGCGTCCGATGCGGTTGTATAGATAGGCGACATGGTGGCACGTCTCGTTGCCGTGTACGGACGAGTTGCCGACGGTGTCGGTCTTGTAGAAATCCTCATCGAAGAACTTGTCGAGCTCGCGCTCGAAGGCGTCCGCGCCGCCCATCAGCGCGACAAGCCCGTCGACATCGTGCGGCACGCACCAGCGCGCGCTGCGTTCGTTCGTCTCGGTGTATGCATGGTCGTCCCATGTGAGTTTCGAAGGATCGACCCATCTGCCGTCTGCGGTCTTCGGGAGGAAGCACTTCGCGGCCGCGCACCAGAGGTTCGTGTAGTTCTTCGCGCGTGCCGCGAAACGCCGGGCCTCGTCCGCCCTGCCGAGAGCCGCGGCGAACTTCGCAATCGACGCATCTGCGAGCGAATAGTCGAGCGTGCGCGAGACCGACTCTGCCGTCTTGTCGTGCGCGACATAGCCGTGCGAAAGATACCATGTGAGTCCGCCGCGCGTCTCGGGGCTGCCCGGTTCGTCCTTGCCGGTGTCGAGCCAGTTGCGCCGCGTGTCGTCCGGCTGGGGGACGTCCGCGTTCTTCAGGCACGCCTCGAACGCAGTCCCGGCATCAAAGCCCTTTATGCCCTTCACATACGCCTCGGAGAGAACGATTGCCGCCGGATCGCCAATCATGACGCCCGTGTAGCCGGGATTCGGCCAGATCGGGAGCCAGCCGCCCCATCTGTACATATCGACGAGCGACTGGCACATTGCGCCGGCGCGGTCGGGGGCGATCAGCGTCAGCAGCGGATGTTCGCTGCGGTAGGTGTCCCAGAGCGAGAAGCAGCTGTAGCCGGGGCCTTCGTGAATCTTGTCGTCGACCGCGCTGTAGAAGCGCCCGTCCTCGGAAAGATCCCGCGGATAGAGAAGCGCATGGTAGAGACCGGTATAGAAGATGCGCTTGACACGGTCCGGCGCGTCTATCGTCACGCGGTTGAAGAACGCGCCCCACGCCGCCTTCGACTCCTCTACGATCCGCACGAACGATTCCGCGCCGCACTTCGGCACATGGCGGCGCGCGTTCTCCGCGCTTATCAGGGATACGCCGATCGCGAGCGAATCGCCCTCGCGCCGCTTCGCCCAGCGGCAGGCAAAGCCAGGGATCGGCGTCATCGATACGCGTATCGTCCGCTCGGTCGTGACGCCTTCGTCCGCGAGATTCGCGCCGAGGCCGGGATCGTCAGACCGTATAAGCGCTCCGTGCGACGTCGCCGCGAGCTCGTAGGTTCTCCCGCCGGCCTTCACGACCGTGCGCCACGGATGCGCGTCAACGGTCTCTATGGGCAGAGGTCTGTCGAGCCAGATGCGCACGGGGCCGAACTCGCCCATCCATATCGCGGGCTGGCGCGTTAGGCAGAATCCCAGCAGTTCGCCGTCGAGGGCGTTGAAACTCGTGCGTCCGACGGCGTTTGTGCGCGTTACCGGCACAAGGTGCATCGAGCCGAACGGCACACCGGTCATAGGCATCATTCCGCCGTATTCGCTGCCGACACCCTCGGTGCCGACCATCGGATCGACAAACGAAGCCCAGTCCTGCGCACCGGCGAAAGCCGCCTGTGCCGAAAGCGCGCCCAGCGCGACGCAGACAAACAAACATGCGAGCTTTCTAACCACGTTCATTTTGCTTCTCCTGTTGTAGGAAATGCCCTATCGAACAAAGATGATGAAGCCACCGCCGTTGAGCAGCCGGTCGGTCGGCGTCCATGGCTTCCAGCCCCAGACAATCCTGTCGTCCGCCCCTGCGGGATGGACATAGGCGCAGTCCAGCGACGCCTTCTGGTCAACAAGCGCCCCGTTG